>JAGHBN010000116.1 GCA_021160985.1 Thermococcus sp. | reverse complement strand
GGGTCATGGGGGGCAGGAACAGCGAGGGGCAGGACTACAGCGGCGACGAGATGAATGGTGTTGTGCTCGTTGGGATACCCTACGCGAGGCCGACGCCGAGAGTCCAGGCCCAGATAAGGTACTTCGAGAGGAAATTCCCCGGGAAGGGCAGGTACTACGGTTACTTCCTGCCAGCGCACAGGAAGCTCGTCCAGGCGGCCGGAAGGGTGCACCGCTCGGCCGAGGAAAGGGGCAGCATAATCGTCCTCGACTACCGCCTGCTCTGGAGCACCATAAAGAAGGACCTCCCTGACTGGATGAAGGAGTCCATACGACCCGTTGACCTGGCCAGAATGAGGCTGTACCTGAGGAGGTTCTGGAGCTGAGATGCCCATTCTGGAAATCTCATCCCACTCGTATATTTATTGCCCCAAAGAGATTAGAATCTGACTAAAATCCATTAAGTTCCACGAAAAGATTAAAAACTTTGAAGCTGAAAGAGCCATGGGGAGAAGCCCTTTGAGTGGTGGCCCCGGTAGACCCTCATGAAGCCGGGGACGCACCGTGAGAAGGGCCTATGACTGCCCTTCATAATATTCCCTTTCTGCGGAGTTCTTTTTTAAGGGCCCTTAGGTTTGGAGTTTGCTCGTAAATCTCACGGCCGATATATGCGATGTTGTCAGTCAAAAGGACAACGTGACGGAACTCCCGCCTTTTCTTGGCGATGCTCTCCCTGAAAACGTTTTTCCTGCTTTGATATTCCCGCAGCTTTTTTGATAGCACGACGTTATCGATTATCAAAACCCTCGCATTGCGTTCAAACCTGGCAATTTGCTCATACAGATCGTCAAAATAGGGGGTTACATCCACGTAGTCCAGCAGGGATTTGATGGACGCAAACCTCCGGGAAAACTTCGAGACATAATTTCGTTTCTCCTGCTTTTTAAGCTCGGATATGTGCCTGAGCCAGCCGGCCTTTCTCCTAAGCTCCCCGAGGTTTTCGTATTTTATAACCACCAGGGCATAGATCGTTCTTTTCCCCCTGCTCCTGTCCACTGAAACTATCAGCGTTTTCATTCAACCACCAGCCCATTATCGATGGCAATTCCTTCCGGGTTCTGAAAGTTCTTTATGGCGTATAGTTGTAAACTTCGTCCTTTTTACTTTTTGCCCCCAAGTCGGAGCCTTTGCCCTACGGCGAGCGAAACCCCTAAATATCTTCACGCCCTACTCCCACGGGTGGTGTCGCGTTGCAGGCCAACGTAAACCTCGACGCTCTTCTTGAGAAGATGAAGGCCGAGCTGGAGCGGGCTAAGAGTGACATTGACTTGAAAAAGGTCGTGGAGTGCCTTGAAGCAATAAGGCCGATAGCTAAGGAGAGAGACGTTATAAGAAGTATTCAAAGGTATCTTTAGACGAACCAGGGGGAGCTCTAAAAGTAGCGGCTTTAGCCCTTGTGCTTGGGATAATCTTGAGTATTTGGATAAAGGAAGTTTGGATGTTTTTAATGATGCTGTTTTTCGCTGGGTTTTTATTTATAATGGCAATTTTTCCAGATACTCTTATTGGAATCGTTAGAGAGGCTAAGAAAGAGCTCGACGAAATAGAAAACAAAGACATAACCCCAGAACTTCAGAAGCATGGGCCTTCTAAAGAAGAGTGTTCACATGTTCTTTCAAGATTTAAGGACATGCCACCAGAGAAGCGAGCAATAAACTTGGTGTATATCCCACTTACCAAAGCTCTTGAAAGCCTGAATTCAGGAAAATTTGATAAAGCTTCTGAGAGCTTTAAAAAAGCCCATAAAGAACTTGAGAAAATTGTCTCTTACCCAGAAGGAGATTACAAATTCTTTGGGTTAGAAGACCCGAATTGGAATTTCACTATTCGACACAGATGGCCCAAAGCCCTCTCCTTCGCCGCCCGTGCCTGCGATGCCCTCTACCTCGGCGATGTCGAGAAAATGCGCGAGCTACTCAACGAAGCCCGTGAAATGCTCGACGAGCGCGACAAGTTCGTCATTGGCGATGTGAAGTTCTTTAAGTACCTCTTCGAGTTCCACTACTTCCTGCTCAAAACAGTGGTTGAAGCCTACGAGGCCGAGGTTGGAGCGGCATCAAAGCTCGCTGCCAAACAGGCGGAGCGCTTCGCGAAGACGAAGCCAGTTGAAGTGCCTGAAACAGTTGAGAAGGTTACCGTCTCAGCCGAAGAACCCGAAAAGGAGCTTTACAGGGGTGAAGTCCGCTTCAAGATGGGAGCAATGAGTCAGGAGCGCGTTGGAACCCTCGTCATCACGAACAAGAGGTTGAAGCTCACGGGCAAGTACAGGCTGAGGGGGTATGTCGCAACGGTTGCCATAAAGGCCGCGTTGAGAGCGGCTGGAGTTGGTGAGGTTTACGAGGACATTCCGCTGAGCGAGATAAAGTTCCTTCAGCTCAAAAAGGCCATACTCGGGGGTTATTACCTTGAATTCAAGGCGAGGGGCAAGAAGTACACGATTTACACCGACGCGGCACAGCACATCTACAACCTACTCAGACAATACGGCGCCGAGGGCCTCTGAGCCCCCTTATTTTTCTCCCAGAAACGGCCTTCACCAGCAAGCTTTGCCAAGCAAAGCTTGACCAAGGAAACTTTTCTTTCGAAAAGTTTCATCAAGGAGTGTTCCCCTGTAAAAAAGAGCATGGAGAAATTTCGTGCACTCTTTGATTGCTACCCTAACTGTGGGTTTGATGCTAAAATAAGTCCTCCAAACGGTTTCAACTTTAATATTGGCGCCCTTTGGGCGCCTTTGGAGAGTGAAACCATCGAAGACCTCAATTGTAAAATAAACCCATAGTAAATAGCCTGTTTTAACGTGCACGAACTATAAAACCAGCCTCACTAACGGTCAAAACTATTTGATCAAACTTTTCCCCAGAAAAGTTTGCTGATGTGGTGCCGGGGCGGGGCTTTGAACCCCGGACCTCTCGGTTTCTCAGGCTCCCCCGAAGGGGAGCGGCCCTATGAGCCGAGCGCTCTGACCAGGCTAAGCTACCCCGG
>JAGHBN010000120.1 GCA_021160985.1 Thermococcus sp. | reverse complement strand
GATGTCAAGCTAAGGTTAGGCTTTAACTTACGCTCATTTGGAGGTGAGAGTATGGGACTGAGACCAGCCAAGATCGATAGGGACGTTGACAAGCCCGCTTACACGAGAAGGGAATACATACGAGGTGCTCCCGGTCCGAAGATAACGATATTTGACATGGGCAACCTTTCGGCCGAGTTCCAGTACGAGGTGAGCCTTCACGCCGAGCAGGCGATGCAGATAAGGCAGGACGCCCTGGAGGCAATCCGTATACAGGTGAACAGGTACCTCCAGAAGAACGTCGGAAGGAGCAACTACCACTTCAAGATCCGCATTTACCCGTTCCAGGTTCTCCGTGAGAACCCGATGGCTACCGGAAGAAAGGCCGACCGTTACGGTAACGGTATGCGCAGGCCCTTCGGAAAGCCGATCGGACTGGCGGCAAGGGTCAGGAAGGACCAGAAGATACTCACCGTCTGGGTGAACGAGAACCACCTCAAGTTCGCCCTCGGTGCCATGCACAGGGCCAAGATGAAGCTTCCCTACAGCGCCTACTTCAGGATCTACGACAAGGACGGAAACGACGTCACCACCAAGGTCCTTTCGACGATAAAGCTCTGAAGGACCTCTCATTCTCTTCTACCTTTTGATGACCTGTTGGTTTTTGTGATATATTCATAATGATTATTAACGATGCCGTCTAAATTCAACTGGTGGGACGATGGTAAGTTCGGGCTTCAAGGCGATGCTTCTCAAACTCGGCCTTCCCGAGGATAGGCTGATGGTTCTTGAGGGCAAGGGGGGAGTTGTGGAGGACGAATTCGAGGGCATAAGATACGTTCGCTTTAGGGACTCGGCCAGGAACTTCCGGCGCGGGACTGTGGTATTTGAGAACGGCGACGTCGTTTTGGGGTTCCCCCATATAAAACGCGTCGTCCAGTTAAGGAACGGGATAAAGAGGGTCTTCAAGAACAGGCCCTTCTACGTCGAGGAGAAGGTGGACGGCTACAACGTTCGCGTCGTGAAGGTGAAGGACAGGATTCTGGCCCTTACAAGGGGCGGCTTCGTCTGTCCCTTCACGACCGAGAGGATTCTGGACTTCCTAAACGAGGAGTTCTTCAGAGACTATCCCAACCTTGTTCTGGCGGGAGAGATGGCAGGGCCCGAGAGCCCTTACATCGTCGAGGGACCGCTCTATGTGAAGGAGGACATCGAGTTCTTTCTCTTTGATATCCAGGAAAAGGGGAGCGGGAGGAGCCTCCCCGTGGAGGAGCGCTACCGCCTTGCCAAGGAATACGGTATTTCCCACGTTGAGACCTTCGGTCTCTATGACCGTTCGAAAATCGAGGAGCTGTACGAGCTCATCGAGAGGCTCAGCCGGGAAAAAAGGGAAGGCATCGTCATGAAAACGCCCGACATGAAGAGGGTGGCGAAGTACGTAACCCCCTACGCCAACATAAACGACGTCAAAATAGGCTCCCACATATTCTTTGACCTGCCGCACGGCTACTTCATGGGGCGGATCAAGCGCCTTGCCTTTTACCTGGCCGAGAAGCACGTCAGGGGAGAGGAGTTCGACGAGTACGCTAAGGCCCTTGGAAAGGCCCTTCTCAGGCCGTTCGTCGAGAGCATCCATGAGGTCGCCAATGGCGGTGAGGTCGAGGAGGTCTTCACGGTGAGGGTGAAGAACATAAGCACGGCCCACAGGATGGTCACCCACTTTGAGAGGCTCGGCGTGAGGATCCACATCGAGGACATAGAGGATCTGGAAAACGGCTACTGGAGGATAACCTTCAAGAGGGTTTACCCGGATGCGACACGCGAGATGCGGGAGCTCTGGAACGGCCGGGCTTTCGTGGACTGAACCGAAAGGCTTAAATTGTTATCCTGCTCAAGATTATCTTGGTGGAGATAATGTTTGTCAACCGAAAAGATGAGCTGGGGTTCCTCGACTCGCTCTACAGCTCAGGAAAAAAGGAGGTTCTGATTCTCTACGGGCGCAGGAGAGTTGGGAAGACCGAGCTTGTGAAAAGGTTCATTGGGGGGAAGAACGCCGTCTACTTTTTAGCCGACAGGGACGGGCTGGAGTCGAACGCGAGGCGGTTTTACAGGAATGCTACCGAGGTTCTCGACTTACCAAAGGTTGAAGTTGGGGACTTCAGGGAGGCCTTTGAACTTCTGAAGCTCAAGGCTCCCGAAAGGCTCGTCGTCGTTATAGACGAGTTTTCCTATCTTTTGCTAACCGATAAGAACACGTCGGCGGTTTTCCAACACGTGGTGGACGAAATCCTCGACGATAGGTTTTTCCTCATCCTGAGCGGGTCGATAATCGGTCTGATGGAAGGTCTTATGGAGTACGGCAACCCCCTTTACGGCAGAAGAACCGGCCAGCTCAAGCTTAAGCCCCTCAACTTCTTCCACGTCCGCGAGTACTTCAAAAACTCACCGATTGAGACTGTCGTGAATATATACTCCGTGACCGGAGGCGTTCCCATGTATTTCCGGCTCTTTGAGGGAAAGAACTTTGAGGAGGAGCTCCTCAAGGTGGCCTTTTCGCCGACGTCAATCCTCTACGAGGAGCCCGAGTTCATTTTGAGGGAGGAGCTCGGCGACGTCCACCGCTACTACCTGATTCTTGAGGCGATTGCCCTCGGGAGGCACAGGGTCAGCGAGATTGCGAACTTCGCGGGAATCGAGGCGAAGGACATGCCAAAGTACCTGAGAACCCTGACCTCTCTCGAACTCGTGAGGCGCGAGGTTCCTGTTACCGAGCCGGAGAGGAGCAAAAAGGCGCGCTACTACCTCAACGACAACTTCTTCGCCTTCTGGTTCCGCTTCGTGAAGCCGAACAGGGGAAAGATAGAGCTCGGAACGTTCGAGATGGACTGGGACGCCTTCAACACCTATGTGGGGAGAGCCTTTGAGGGGATTGCCAGACAGTTCCTCATCGAGCTGAACCATGTTGGACAGTTGCCGTTTAAGTTCACGAAAATCGGCAGGTGGTGGCGTAGGGGAGAGGAGATTGATTTAGTCGCTCTCAACGAGCACGAAAGAAAGGCTCTCTTCGTCGAGGTGAAGTGGAATGACTTAAGCGAGCGGGAAGCGCGGGGAATTTTGAGGGATTTGGAGCGAAAAGCAGAGTTGGTGGGGCTTGAAGGCTGGGAGAAGGGCTACGGGGTGGTGGCTAAGAGCGTTGAGGGGAAAGAGGAGCTGAGGGAAGAGGGCTGGCTTGCCTGGGATTTGGAGGAGTTCGAAAGGCTTATTGGTAAATCCGTAAACAGGTAACTGGGGAGGGGTAACGAGATGGCAAGTAAACACATCGTAAGAACCTATGATCGAAAAATCCTAGTACCAGAGGGAATCCTCGGAAGAAAGAAGAAAAAAGCGACTGTACATGTGACGAAACGTGTGCGAGAGGATGCGACGCTACTCGCAGAGAAAGATCATTTGCGTGCTCTTCTGGAAAAACACGGAATAAATGTTGATAAAAATCTCGAAAAAGCAATAGAGAGGCCTATATATATTCCCTTCACCACCCAGACAAAAATCCCTATAATAAATACGAAACGGAAATAAGAGTGGCTGCACCCACAGAAGAAGATGCTGCAAAATACACCACACTTCTTCAGATAATTTCAATCCCGCTGGCAGCAAGAACTAAAAGCCACATAGACGCAAAGATTGGGCTAGAACACGCCATGTGGCCGGCCGTTGATAGAAGAGGAGATCCGAAAATAATTGTTGGAGTTGATGAAGAGCCAAATCTTGAAAAAGAAAATGAAAAAACGATATACACATACACGGGGTATCCCTTGCTCCCATTCGAAGAGTTCAAAGAAAAGGCGCTAGAACGAGCCGCCAAAAATATCCACAACGAATTGAGAGACCACCTTAGCAAAGACATAAGTCCAGTAGAGTTTGTAGAATTTGTAAAAAGGGCGGCGGATGCCGCCGAAAAAAT
>JAGHBN010000143.1 GCA_021160985.1 Thermococcus sp. | reverse complement strand
TAAGGCGCTCCTTGACCTTCTCCTCTTCCTCCTCGCTGAAAACCTCTTCCTTCTCCTCCTCTTCGAGGCTCGCCAGAACCTCGCGGAGGACGTAGGTGACGTAGTCCGAGACCGAGGTGAAGCCGGTGCCCTCTATCCTCTTCTTTATTTTGTCGTAGAGTGGCTTTGGAATGGAAACCGTCGTGTATTTCCTTTCCTCATCCATTTCGCACACCTCCAGCTTTAATGATATTTAATGGCATTTAATTAAACTTAATTAAGGCTTATAAGTGTTTTGATCAGGCCTTCCTGCCGCAGAATACACTGTAAAACGGCAGAAATTGAAAGAATGTCGCTGAGAAATGGCGTAATCGCACTACCGGTTGAACTGAAGTATCTTTTTGATGTACTCAACTGAACGCGAGTCGATGGCAAGCTCCAGAAGTTTACGGTAGTTCTCCACGTTTAGGGGCGCCATTGCGATTGATTTAACCAGATACCTTATCCCCTTCTCTGCGTTTCCGCTCAGAAGTAACAGCAGGCCCATCTGGCTCAGATGGATACTCAGTATTTGAGGATTTTTGTATATGTCTGGATACTTCCAGACAAACCTCTCCCTTCCCGAGATGTATTTTTCCATGTTAAACGTTATCTGGTGGCCGTGAACGTAGTATTTCGCGACCACCGCCGGCACGTACTCAAACTTGTAATACTTCGCTATTCGGAGCCACATGTCCCAGTCCTGGGAGCTCTTGAGCTCCGGGTCAAAGAGCCCCGCTTTTTTGAAGCACTCTTTCCGTATTAACAACGTTGGACTGCCAACAAAGTTCTCCTTTAGAAAGTGGGCATAAACATTGCCCCGATATCGGGGGAT
Organism: Thermococcus sp.; assembly: GCA_021160985.1. Classification (GTDB taxonomy): domain Archaea; phylum Methanobacteriota_B; class Thermococci; order Thermococcales; family Thermococcaceae; genus Thermococcus. The sequence goes on along the minus strand of JAGHBN010000143.1, from coordinate 4,096 downwards.
GCGTTTCCCGAGGATCTCCCCCGTATCTTGGGAGACGTAATAAAAACCGCCGTAGACAACTCCAACATCCTTCTCCAAGCCTTCAAACTTCTCAATCTGGAGCTCCAGTCTGTTTGGTAGCCACTCGTCGTCATCGTCCAGTAGGGCTATGAACTCGCCTCTGGCTTTCTTGATACCCGTGTTCCTTGCCACAGGCCCCCCAGAGTTTTTTTTGAGGCGAACGTACCTTATCCTACTATCGTTTATGCTCTCAACGACTTCGGGAGTGTTATCTGAGGAGGCATCGTCAACTACTATCAGCTCGAACTCCTCAAATGTCTGCCTAAGCACACTGTTTATTGCTCTTTTCAGGAGTTCGGCCCTGTTATGTGTGGGGATTACAACAGAAACCGTTGGTTTAGCCATATCGGATCTCCCTGAGGAGTTTTTCTATATGTTGGAGAACTTGATTTCGGAGATCCTCTCTAGAGATACTCAGCTCAACATTGGCTATTATAAAGCCAGCTTTGCTACCAATATCATAGCGTCTTCCATTTATCCTCTTTGCGAACATCTCACTCTTTGGGAGTAGAAGTTTCAATGCATCTGTGAGCTGTACTTCCACCCCTTTCCCGGGGGGGACATCCTTAAGCACGTCAAAGATTTCGGGAGGAAGAACATATCTGCCAATTATCGCGACATTACTTGGTGCTTCCTTTCGAGAGGGCTTTTCCACTAAGTCTCTTATTTTGTAAAGGTCATCCTCAACCTCTTCCCCCGCTATGATCCCATACCTGCCTACAAGATCCCATGGTACTGTCTCCACTCCGATGACCGGTGCGTTTTTCCTCTCTGCAACCTCTATAAGCTGAGCTATCCCAGGTTTTTGACTCACTATTATGTCATCCCCCAGAAGGACGGCAAAGGGCTCCCCGTTTACGTGCTTTTCTGCATGGAGTATTGCGTCTCCCAAGCCAAGAGGCCTCTTCTGGCGGACATAATAAATATCCACCATCTCACCAATCTCCTCAATCTCCCTGAGCTCCCCCAGCTTGCCCTTTTCCCGAAGGTAGTACTCCAACTCAAAACTCCTGTCAAAATAATCCTCAATCGCACGCTTCCCTTTTCCAGTTATTATCAGGATATCATCAATTCCAGCCTTAATAGCCTCCTCAACAACGTAATGAATTACTGGCCTATCGACTACTGGTAGCATCTCTTTGGGCATTGATTTTGTTATTGGTAGCATCCTCGTCCCGAGACCCGCCGCCGGAATAACAGCCTTCCTCACCCTCACCAGCAAACCCCCTCATAAACTCTTGCACTCCCCTCAGCGGCCCTCACACGCCTACCATCAATGACAACCCTTCCAGAATAATCAAGCTCTTCAAATTCCGGCCATTCAGTAACAATAAGAATAACATCAGTAGCTTTAAGAACATTCTCCGCAGAATCAGCATACACGATTTTTTCTCCAACATCCGGGTAAAAGCGCTTGAAATTCTCTACAGCCTTGGGGTCGTACGCGATGACCTCAGCTCCTTCCTCCAGGAGCCTTTTTATAACCACGTAAGCCCTCGTCTCCCTCACATCATCAGTGTTAGGCTTGAAAGCCAACCCGAGGACGCCAACTGTCTTGCCCTTAAGCTCCGGAATGTGCCTCTTGAGGAGTTCAACGAGTTTAAGCGGCTGCCTCTCGTTGACTTCAACAACAGCCTCAAGAATAAGGGGTTCTTCCCCAATTTCTCTCGCCTTGCTGATTAACGCTCTAACGTCCTTCGGGAAGCATGAACCTCCCCAGCCGATTCCAGTCCGGAAGAAGTATGGGCTGATCCTGTGATCCAATCCCACGCCCTCGAAGACCTTCCAGGAGTCAACACCAAGCTTTTTGCAGATGTTCCCAATCTCGTTGGCAAAACTGATTTTTGTCGCGAGAAAGGCGTTGGAGGCGTACTTAATCATCTCGGCCGTCTTAATGTCCGTGAAGAGTTTGGGCGCGTCAATTGGCGCGTAGAGTTCTTCCAGAACCCTTCTCGTCCTCTCATCTTGAACGCCAATTACAATCCTGTCTGGCTCCAAGAAGTCGTTCAATGCAACTCCCTCGCGCAGGAACTCCGGGTTCATAGCGAGCCCGAAATCCTGGAAGGCTTTCTTGCCCGAGTGCTTTTCCAAAATCGGCTTCACAACATCCTCGGTGGTTCCAGGGAGAACCGTACTCTTCACAACGACAACGTGGTAGCCGTCTTTTTCTTTTAAGGCTTTGCCAATCCCCTCGCTTGCTTTTTTAACGTAGGTTAGGTCTATCGAGCCCTCTTCTCGTGAAGGAGTTCCAACCGCTATGAACGTGACGTCAGAGTTTAGAATAGCCTCGCGGTAGTCTTTAGTCGCGTAGTATTTGCCCTTGAACTCTCTCATGAGCTCCTCAAGGCCTTCCTCATAAATGGGGGGTTGAGCGTTGTTTATCATTTCGATTTTCCTATCATCAACGTCCACGAAAACAACCCCATTCCCAAGCTTAACGAAGCCCATCCCAGTCACGAGGCCAACGTAGCCGGAACCAACGATTGATACTCTCATCACGATCCCCCAACCAAAAACTGTAGCGTGAGTCTTATAAACTTCATGGAGTTACCGTTTCTGATTGAGATGCGAAGTATGAAAACAAAGAGCTATATCCTAGTTACACCCGCCAAGAACGAAGAAGACAACCTCCCCCTGCTCGCTAAAAGTGTTGTTAACCAAAGCATTAGGCCGAAGTTATGGGTTATTGTGAACGACAACAGCATGGACAAGACTCCTGAGATAATTGACGAGCTCTCTTCAGAATACAAGTGGATTATAGGGCATGAGCTTAAGGATGAAGTTTTTGAGTATGACCCAACACACCGGTATTCTGTCGTTGTCAGGGAAGGTTTTAAGGTCGCCAGAAAAATCGGGCACGAAAGGGGACTCCCATACGGCTTCATTGGACTTGTGGACGCAGATTTTATTCTGGAAAGGAGGTTTTTTGAAAAAGTTTTAGGCGAGTTTAGAAGGGAGCCCAAGCTGGGCATTGCCAGCGGAGGAGTCTACCTGTTACGCGGAAAGAAATTAGTCTGGGAGCGTACCAACCCAAATTTTGCCAGAGGAAGCCCCCGTGTTTTCAGAAGGGAGTGCTTTGATGATATCGGCGGATATAGAAAATTCTACTCTCCCGATGCTCTTTCAAATTATATGGCCAGAATAAAGGGCTGGAAAGTGAAACAGATCGTCAGCGCCATTGCAGTTCAAATGAGAGCGACCCAGGAGAGATACGGATACTACAAGTCCTCCATAAAAAGAGGATACGTCAATTATTATCTGGGAACCCCCCCACTATCGGCCCTGTTATGGGTTCTGTACATGGGGATCTTCGACAGCCCGATAAAAGCTTCCGGATTTCTCAAGGGATATCTAGAAAAATTGGTGAGCAGAGAGGATAAAATCGACAACAAATGGGTAGTAGAGCTTGTAAAAACAGATATGAGCCTAAAAAGCAACTTTTTAAAAGTACTTCAAATGATAAAGACCGGATATGGGAGATCATAAAATCTCAGTCCCGAATTGAGTTGCCTCTAGTGGCAGGTGTTGTGGGATGTAACCTTGTTTTTGACCCTGGTTTGATATCCCCTTTATATGTAGTATTGTCCATAAATTATTTAAATAATTATTTAAATTGTGAAATGTTGCTAGACTTGGTGGTCTGTAAAATGGAATACCCAAACATTGTGTTCATAGTCGTTGATACATTAAGAAAAGATTATGCTAAGCCTTTGGAAGAAGCACTCAAAAAGTTGGGATTTATTAAATACGAGAATGCCATTGCCCCTGCTTCTTGGACTCGTCCTAGCCATGCATCGATCTTTACGGGATTGTATCCCGCGTTGAATGGAGCTCACGAAACGACTTTAAAACTCAAGAAAAACGATGATCTTTTGAGTTTGCGATTACAGGATTTAGGCTATACAACTTACTTACTAAGTGCAAATTCATTTATCCGTCCGGAATCTGGATTTGTGGGGTTCGATTACTTTTATGATTCTCTTGTAGTACCTCCGCCTATCTTCAAGCTTTCTGACAGAGAAAGGACAACTATAAC
>JAGHBN010000012.1 GCA_021160985.1 Thermococcus sp. | reverse complement strand
GCGCGCTCCCTCCTCCACGAGCCGGAGGTGCTTTTCCTCGACGAGCCGACGATAGGCCTCGACCCGCAGACGAGGGCCCACATCTGGGACTACATAAAGGCGATGAAGGAGGAGCACAACATGACCATCTTCCTCACGACGCACTACATGGACGAGGCGGAGCAGTTAGCGGACAGGATAGCGATAATAGACCACGGGAAGATAATCGCCGAGGGAACGGCGGAAGAGCTGAAGAAGCTCGTGGGCAACGATGTGATCTACCTCAGGCTCGAAGCGCCCGAAGAGCTGAGGTGTATCAAGGCCGAGTTTATAAGAGGGTGCAGGGTTCTCGCGGACGGCAGGGTGGCCCTCGAAGTTGAGAACGCCGCAGAGGCCCTCCCAAGGCTCTTTGAGCTGGTCAGCAAGAAGGGTATCAAAATCCTTGAGGTGACCTACCACAGGCCGACGCTCAACGACGTCTTCCTCCACCTGACGGGGAGGGAGATAAGGGACGAGGGCACGGAGAACCCGATGGCAGCCTTCGTTAGAATGAGGAGGAGGTGAGGGCATGGAGGCACTTACAACGATGGCCTACAGGCAGCTGAAGAGGTTTGCGAGGGCGAGGTCGAGGGTCGCTGGAATGATAATCAACCCGCTCCTTTGGCTCGTCTTCTTCGGAATGGGCTGGAGCAAGGTCTTCGACAACCCCATGGCGAGGACGGTCTTTGGGGGCGTGGATTACCTCACGTTCCTGGCCCCGGGTATCTTCGCCATGACGGTCTTCAACCAGAGCTTCGTTGCGGGGGTTAGCGTCATCTGGGACAAGCAGTTCGGCTTCCTCAAGGAGGTTCTCGTCGCTCCTGCCTCGCGGAAGGAGAGCATCTTAGGACGCATAATCGGGGACTCACTCGTCACGCTTACACAGGGAGCCATAATCCTCGCGCTAACCTTCCTCCTCGCGGAGAACCTGAAGCTCAGCGGCTTCCTCCCGGCGCTTGGGGTGGGCTTTCTCTTAGCTATGGCCTTCTCCGGCTTCGGCGTCAGCCTCGCCCTGAGGATGGAGAGCATGGAAGGCTTCCAGATGATAATGATGGTTCTCATGCTCCCGCTGACCTTCCTGAGCGGCGCAATCTACCCGATAGAGACAATGCCAGGGTGGATGAAAGCCCTCGCCTACGTCAACCCGCTCACCTACGCGGTGGACGGGGCGAGGCACTTCCTTGTTGGAGCAAATGTGGCAAGGTTCTCGCTCGGCATTGATATCGGCGTGCTTGCCGTTTTGGCTGCCATACTCGTCGGGCTGGCGATGGTCGAGTTCGAGAGGACCACGATAGGGTGATGAGCGCTCCCCCTGTTTTTCTCTTTAATCGAAATCTTTTTAATTTATGCGGGTTTTAACAGCATGATGCGGAATGGATGAGATAACACTCGCGGGTCTCCTGCTCATGGCATCCGTTCCATACTTCGGCATCTATCCTGCTTACCTCTTTAGAAGGGGACGGCTCTCTGAGAGCTCCCTCGCGGTTTATATGTCATTCACTCTCTCAATGATTTTCATGGCAATCGGCGCAGTGTTCGATTACCTCTCGCTCGTTCTCCTGTCCTTTGCTGCCTTGATTGTGACCGGTTTGCTGGCCTATATCTCGAGGAAGAAACTTGAGGAGGATGTCTACTCGGTGGAGGTGGACCCGGATGAACACTTTAAGCTGGAATGGCTCGTCCGGTTCGATGCCACCTTCTCTTTGTGGCTTGCCTACCGGCTGGGTTCCACAAGGGCGGCTCTTCTGAACGTCCTGCTAACTTACGTCACCGTGGTTGGAGTCATCGCACTCCTGGATCACTCCTTCGACGGCCACTTCCCCTTGAAATCCTTCGCGGTGCTCTACGCGGTTATAATGGTTTTTCAGCTCAGGAGTGTGTACAGGAGGCTTTACAAGAAAACAGGAAGGGATTGATCACCCTCCAAGCACTCCCCTGAACCTCTCGTAGCTGATCCTGAACGCCTCCAGAACCGGGAGCTTTTCACCCGCGAAGAAGCTCAGCATCGCGCCGCCGCCGGTGGAGACGTGGCTTATGCCCCCTATGTTGTGCTGGTATATGCTCGCTATCGAGTGACCTCCCCCGACGACGCTGAAGGCGGGACTTTCCCCTATCGCCCTGAAGACGCCCACCGTTCCGAGGGCGAACTCCTCGCGCTCGAAGACGCCCATCGGCCCGTTGGCGACTATTATCTTCGCTTCCATTAGCACCTCGCGGTACTTCTCAACGGTTCTCGCGCCTATGTCAAGTATCGGGTACTCATCGAACAGCCACTTCTCCTCACTCAGAAGGTCAACCTCGACGCGTTCACCGTTTTTATCAACTGCAAAATCAACCGGAGTCCTCACGCATGGGTAGAACTCGTCCAAGATGTCTTCAGCCCAGTCAACGAGCTCCAGAATTCCCTTTTTCTCCATAAACTCGATATTCGTGTCCCCGAGGTGGAACCCTTTGGCGAGTGTAAAGACCTGGCCGACCAGCCCTCCGGTGAGGATTAGGTCCGCCCTTCCTTTTCTGAGGACGTTCTCGGCAACCTTCAGTGAGTCGTCAACCTTTGCACCGCCGAGCACGTAGACCCTCGGTTTCTCTCCGGTTTCATACGCCTTGGTGAGCGCTTTTACCTCCCTTTCCATGAGGTACCCCACTATCATGGGCTTCAGACGCGCGAAGCCAACTAGGGACGGCTGGGAGCGGTGGGCTGCTGCAAAGGCGTCGTTAACGACGTAGTCAATCAGCGGTGAGAGCTTCTTGACGAAAAAGGTTCTCTCGCACTCCTCAAGCGACTTGTAAAATACCTCCTCTGCCGAAAAGCGGAGGTTCTCCAGGATCAGGGCCTCACCGGGTTTTAGGGCTCTTATCCTCTCGCGTGCGTACTTCCCAAAGATGTCTTCCACGTATTCAACTTCCTGCCCGAGGAGACTGCTCAGAATCTCGGCATGTTGTTCCGTTGTTATATAGTCCCCTTTGTACGGTTTGCTCTGGTGGGTCCCGATGACGACCTTTGCACCGTGCTCCAGGAGGTACAGGAGTGTCGGCAGAACTGCCTTAAACCGGGCATCGCTGATGATTTTTCCGTCCTTTACGGGGGAGTTGACGTCGATGCGGAGAAAGACTGTCTTGCCGTGGTAGTCAAAGTCTCCGAGTCTGAACATCTCACCACCATTTCCCTGTAAAAATTGCCCAGTTAAAAGCTTATTTTGGACACTTTCAGTGATAATCCGGGGAAGAATTTTTATAGAGTTTGGACTTATCTCTATTGATACTCGATGACTCTTTGCGGTGGTTTTCATGGGGTGGACTCGTGAACTTGTAATGGTGGCATCAAGGGACTTTCTGAGTGGGGCTTTAATAGAGCTTTTCAACAGGATGGGTTTCAGGGAGCAGGAGCGCGTTCCGAAAAGGAGTGAATGGGGCATCGACATAGTGGCCATAAGGGACGACCCTATCTCCGGGATGGAGAAGTTTGTAATCCTCCTACACTCTAAGGGGCTGGCCACGTCCAAGGATGTTAACGTGTTTACGGATGTTATCGACAAGCACAAGGCCGACAGAGGGATACTGGTTTCTCCAGCCGGGTTCACCAAGGATGCTCGGCTTCTGATTACCCGTGAATACAAGGGGAGGATAGTGCCCTGGGACGGTAAGAGGCTCGCTGCCCTCTTCCAGAACTATGGTATCGAACCCACAGAAGAGCTTCTGGAGAGGGCCAAGGAGTTTCGGCGAGAAATGGCTCGGAAGAAAGGGGTGACATCGATAGAGCTTGACGCGCCCCTTCTTTTTGACTTCTCAACTGACGCTCTAAAAAAGAAGGTGCTGGGCTACGTTACGGCTCACTATCCCGTCAAGGGGGAAGAAGTGGAAATATCACATCTAACGCTTCTCCTCTCAACCGCCTACCTGGTTTCTTGGAGCGCCGGCGACCAGAAGGATAGGGCCGTGGTGTTTTCGAGGGATGAGATTGTTGTCAAGAGCAGTTCCGACGAGAAGCTGAAGTCTGCGGTTAGAAAGGCCATGCTGAACGACTTTTCCATAGTCGTCGCGACGGAGAAGGAGACCGAGGTGGTGCTCAGTCCAAGCGAGGCAGTTCTCTTTTTCAAGGGAAAAGCATCTCAGGAGCTCAACGTTCCCGAACTCAAGGTAAAGGTCGTGGATAGGAAGAAGGTTTACGTGCCCAGGGAGGCCCGCGTGGAGCTCGAGGTAGGTGACAACCGCGGGGAGGCGAGGGTTGACCTCAGGAGCTGGAAGGTCGACTTCTCTCTCGAACCCCTCCCGGAGGACTACTTCCTCAACGCAGCCAGGGAGCTTGTGGAAGAGAGGGTGGGGGAGAAGATAGGGTCTATGGAAGTCCAAACGGACGGCTGGAAGCTCAAGGTGGTTGGGAAGACCAGGAGGTTCGGATTTGAGATTTCCTTCAACAAGTTCACCGGAAGGCTCCTGGGCACGGACGTGCTTATGAACGATGACGCTGTGGAGGAGCTCCTCAAAAAGGCCTGCCCGCGGGGCAAGATTGTTGGGATGGAGCGGGGGAGAAAAGTGCTCGTTGTAGACATAGAGACTTCCAAGGGAATAGTCGTGGTCGAGGTTGATCTTACGAAGGCTGAGTACAGGGAAGTAAGAAAGCTCGTGCCGCCGAAGAAGGCCTTCAAGGGGGTAAAGCCCCTCATCGAGGAAAACTTCCCGGTAAAACGGCTGAAGCTCAAATCCTATTCCGTAAAGGATCACAAGTTTATTGAGCTTGAAGCGGAGAGCAAGCACGGTATCGTCAGGGTGAATGTGGACGGGCTCGCCGGCGACGTCTTGGATTACTTCGTTGAGATAACCCGGGAGAGGGCTCACGAGCTGCTGAAGGAGCGCTACGGGGAGCTCAAGGTCCTGGAAGTTGAAGAGGGCGAATTCGAGTACATCTTCACGATTGACGATGAGGAGCACAATGTCAAGCTTCTCATAAGCAAGGACGGGCGGCTGATACGGGAGATTGACAGAATCCTCAAGAGAGATGTCGTTGAGGGGATTGCGGAGAAGCTGGTCAAGGAAATAGAGGAGGATGCCTCCGTTAAGTCCATAAGTCTCGGTAAAAACTGGGAGGTTGAATTTTCGGGCAGCAACTACGTAGGAGTTCTGGTTCTTGACAGGACATCCGGGGAGCTTCTTGAGAAGAGAGTGCGGCACACGGAGATGGCCATAAAGGAAATGTTCATGGAACACGTGATGAATAAGTACGGCGAGAAGAAACTTCATATCGAGCGGCTAACCCACTACGAGGAGGAGGGCTATATAGTCATGAAGCTCGCGGGGGAGGGGAACTATTACTACGGCAGGATAGACACCAGGTCTGGAAAAATCCTCAGCGAAGACTACGTGCCTATAAAAGGAATCAGTTCAAAGATAAAAAGAATGCAGCTGGACGGAAAGTACCGCTGATCAAGCCATCAGCATGTTCTCTATCATGCGGATGGCTTCCACTATCCTCTTTTCCGGTTTTTCCTCGTTCCTGGGTATTTCAAGGTTTATAACGAGGCGCTCCTCCCTCTCGTTCTCGAGGTCGTACACTTCGAGCTCCTCGACCTCAACGTCTTCGAAGATGCTCTCCATCTCAGGTGTTATAATCTTCTTGTCGTTTCCGTAAACCTCGACCCTGACGACATCGTCGGTTGTAGAGGCCATTACCACGATCTCGTATGCTCCGACCTTTTTGGTGAACCTGAGGACGGTTCCGTAGCCTTCTACCTCTTCCTTAAAGCCGAGGTGTTTCATCGTACTGCGTATGGCCTCGGTCTTGCTCTTTATCCTGTTGAGAATCCTCTCCCTGAGCCTGTGGCTTTCGGCGAGGGCCAGCTGTATGCCCTCCCCAACTTTATCAACGGTTCCCTCCCATATCCCGATGAGACGGATGCCGGATGAGGTTGGCTTAAGCTCAATTTTAATCGACTTAGTATCAAAGTCTCTCAGATCCTCTATTTTCAACTCGCCGAGGGTGAGGATGTCAAACTCTATCCTCACAAGGTTGCCAAAGGCCTTGCCTTTAAACTTCACCCTCATCACCATTGGAGGCTTAAGGGAACGGTTTAAAAACTCTTCCCTTAATGGAAAAGTTGGTTAGCGGCTTTATGGAGCCCTGAGGCACTTCGGTGAAAGTGTTCCGGAGAAGAGAGGTGTCAGTGCGTTCTGTTTTGAAGCGGAGGCTTTTGAAAGGAAAATGAAAAGAATGAATGTTCACTTCCTCCTCCTGAGGAGGAGCGGTGCCAGTGCAAGGGCTGCAATAGCGGCTGGGCCGCAGGTGCTTCCGCCGCTCTCCGCCTGGGTGGTACTTGGGCTGCTGGTTGTGGTGGTTGTACTTCCACCGACCGTGTACTCGGTCTCTCCGGTGTTGTCATAGAAGTCGATTGCTATGACCTTGACTGTGAACTCGCTAGCATCAACGCCCGGAATTTCGGTATAGTAAGTGGTTTCAACCTGGGCGGGCTGCGTGGGGAACGCAGGGTACTCCCCTATGACCTTTCCATCGGAGATTATCTGAACTTTCATTTCCTTAATTCCCACGTTGTCATTGGCTGAGATAAAGACCTTGAAAGGCCTTCCTGGCTGGGGCTTGCTCGGTATGAGGTAACCAACCTCCACGGTGGGAGCCTGGGTGTCGGCGGATTTGACAACGGTTATCTGGGTGACGCCGGTTGGCACGGTGACGTTGAGGAGCATGTAGTATGTGCCGCCGATCTCCCTCTCGGCTGCCACAGTGTAGGTTATATTGGTGTGTTCTGGATCCACCTTGGCACCCGCGGGTATCTCGAGGACAAGGGGCCCGCTAACGGCTTTCTCAAGCTCGTTTACAAACCTGACAGCAGTTCCGTCTTCCCCGTTCTGTCTGTAGACTATGAACTTCTGCGGTATCGGGAGGGAGACTATCTTGTCCTCGGTGAGCACTTCACCTGCAAGCGGGAACTCAGCGGTTCCGTCTGAGTGGACGTAGATCACCTGGGAACCGTACCATGAAGGTGTGGTGTATCCCCTGGCCTTGTCGGTCTCGCTCGGCGGGTTGCTGGTCTTGTCGGTCGCGCCAGTGGTGGCGAGGGTGTAGAACCAGTGCTCGTTGCCGTCCTTGTCTACGTATAGAACCGGCTTGTCCTTGTGGATGTGACCGCTTAGGACGAGCTTAACGTTGTACTTCTCGACGAGCTGGAGGAAGTACCGGGCAATGTCCTCGTACTCGAGGTTCCTGCCCGCCCAGTCCCAGCTTATGAACTTGGTGAGGGCCTTCCAGTCGCCGTCGTCAAAGGCGGTGTATCCCTTTATGGTTCCACCCCAGTTCCCATCTGGAGTGCTGTACCAGAACGGGTGGTGGACGAGAACTATCGGCACCTTGCCGGGGTGGGCCTTGAGAACCTCTTCCATCCACTGGAGCTGTTCCATTTCAGGGTGCCTTTCATCGCCTCTGCTGTCGAGGCCTATGATAAGGAAGTCTCCGATGACCCTGTAGAAGTACCTCGGGCCTACATACTTGCTGTAGTATGTCGGCGGGTGGTCGTGGTTGCCCTTTATGCTTATGAGTGGCGTTCCAGCCGCAGTGGCGTGAAGGATTGCCTTGTCAAACATCTTGTAGCCTTCCCTGTCGCCGTTTGTGTCGACATCGTCGCCCGTGCTGAGTATGACGTTGATGAGGTTCTCACCCTGCAGGCCGGTCATAGCATAGTAAGTCATGAAACTGTCAGCTGCGGTGTAGCTGTGTATCGCGTAGGGATGCTTGCAGTACTTGAGTATCTCAGGGATGCTCTTCTGGAAGTACTCCCCGCATACGAATCCTGTCTTTGAGCCGCTCGTGACGTGAAGGTCACTGCCATGGGCTATCCGGAGAACGGTGGGGGCTTCTTTCATGACCCACACACCGTTGGGTATCGTGACTTCCCCCTTGTCGCTCTTGACCACAAGGAAGTACACGTCCGGGGCGGCATCTACAGGTATTTTAGCTTTAATAACTCCGTTCTCGTTACCTAGTATCTGCAGGTCGTAGGGCCCGTGCAGAATCGAGATTATCTGGAGGCTCTGGATTTCAACCCCTTCTGCGGGGTATATTTCAACGGTGTCTCCCGGCTTCCCTATTGCCGGAGCTCCTGGGAGCGGCTGGATGAGGACATCTCCCGGTGTCACGCTGCCCGAAGCGGCCCAGACCGTGCTCACTGGAACTGCTGCTATGGTAAGAAGGGCTACCAAAAGGGCGATAAGTTTGCCGGTTCTCATGGTACCACCAAGAGGAAAACTGAAATTAATCGGTTATAAGCTTTCCTTGTGTTGAGGGCGGTTCCCTTTACCCATCTTCGTTCATTTCTCTCAGCATAATCTCCGCCAGTTCTGACCTCCCTCCGAACCGCCGGTAGGACGAGTGACTCTCGAGCATCCTCTCACGCAGCTTCCTGGCGGCCTCAGCCTTCCCGTTCTTCAGAGCCACTTTCAGACGGGTGAAGTCCACGGCCATCTCTAGGAGGTACAGGTCCGCCCTGCTGAGCGGTCTGGGAGGCAGTGCTCCTTCTATGATCCCTTCTGGCTCCAGGGAACACTTCAAAACGGAAGTTTTCCCCAGGTAGTCCTCGTGGGCCTCTTCCGTGAACGTAACCGGCCCATAAACCCCTGGAAGTCCCCTTATCCCCCGGTACTTACCCCTGTCCTCGAACTCAAGCTCCACCGGCAGGTTGAGGGCGAGCCGTACTATCAGCTCAACGTCGTTGGTCACTTGGACTGATGCGTATGGGTGCTCCCTCAGCTCGTCTGCACTCCTCCCGCCAAAGAGCTTGAAAAACAGCCCCTTTTCCCTTCTCACAACGCCCACCGGGGCGGCGTTTGACCTCGTAACGAGCAGAACCTCGTAGACCTGGCCATCGTTGAGGAACTTCAAAAACCCGTGCATGCAACCACCTGAAATGAATAGAAAAAGAGGGTTTAAAGCTGCTGCTTCGGGAGGACGATGATGTCGTCCCTGTCGACGTAAAACGTCACCTGCTGGAGCGGCCTGAGTCCGGCTATTTCTCTGTCGCTGATGGTTCTGGCGATGATTCTGGTGTCCCCGAAGAGGCCGACGACCTCGACGAAGAAGCCGTAGTACTCTATAAGGTCAACGGTCCCCGTGAACGAGACAGCGTTCTCGATGGGCTTGAGCTTTATCCTCTCGGGTCTGATGACCACGACTACGTTGTCGCTTTCCCCGGTGTAGTAGAGACCATCGAGTCTTATGTCCTCGAACTCGACGGAAACGCGGTCGCCGTTCCTCTCAACGACCTTGGCCGGGATGACGTTGGTCTTGCCCATGAAGCTGGCGACGAACTCCGTCTTCGGGGTCTCGTATATCTCCTTCGGAGCCCCCACCTGCTCAACAGTACCGACGTTCATCACCGCTATCCTGTCGCTTATCGCCATGGCCTCCTCCTGGTCGTGGGTGACGTAGATGACGGTGATGCCGAGCTCGCGCTGGATTCTCTTTATCTCGGAGCGCATCTCAAGCCTGAGCTTGGCGTCGAGGTTGCTCAGCGGCTCGTCGAGGAGGAGAACCTTGGGTTCGACGACAAGAGCTCTGGCTATTGCGACACGCTGCTGCTGACCTCCTGAGAGCTGGGTCGGGTAGCGGTTTGCGAAGTCCTCAAGCTTGACGAGTTCAAGGGCCCACTCGACCTTCTTCTTTATTTCCTCCTTTGGAAGCTTCCTGAGCTTCAGACCGTAGGCGACGTTGTCGAAGACGGTCATGTGGGGCCAGAGGGCATAGTTCTGGAAGACGAGCACCGCACCACGCTTGCTGGAGGGGAGGTATGTAACATCCTGGTCGCCGAAGTAGATGGTACCGCTGTTCGGGAAGTCAAGGCCCGCTATTATCCTGAGCGTCGTGGATTTTCCACACCCGCTCGGTCCGAGCAGAGTGAAGAGCTCTCCCGCCTTTATGTGAAGGTCTATCCCCTTAAGGGCAACCGTTTCTCCGAAAGTTTTGACGATGTTCTCAAGCTTGACGTCAACCATTCCAACCACCTCATGTGAGACCTATGAATGAGTACCTCTGCTTGGTTATCACGTTCGCCAGGACTATGGCTATTATCTGGACTACCATAAGGAAGACACCGAGGGCCGCGGTGAGGTGTGTTCCACCCACGGAACTGGTTATCAGCTCGACCATCCTTGCCGTTATCGGGTAGTACTCGGGGTTGATGGAACCCAGTGTGATGCCAACGCTGGTCTCACTCATACAGTAGACAAAGCTTAGCATTGCTCCTCCGAGCAGGTTGAGGAGTATCAGGGGTATGAGTATGCCGGTGAGGGCTTTCCACCTGCTGGCGCCGAGGTTCAGTGCCGCTTCCTCGAGTGAGACGTGCACCTGCTGAATTCCAGCTGAGATTGAACGTGCCGCGAAGGGCAGACGCCTGATGGAATACGCCAGCACGAGCACCACTGCAGGGTTGAAGCCGAGCAGGTTGGTGGGGTCGAGCGGCGTGTTCGGGAACACCTTCGCAAAGAAGAAGAAGTAGCTCATCGCTATGACTATACCCGGAACCGCTATGGGTATCGTTGAGAGGCTGTCGAGGACGGGCCCGAGCTTGCTCTTCTTGAACCTGCTGGAGGCGTAGGAGGCTGTGAGTGAGAGCAGGATGATGACAACTATTGCGGCCGTTGAATACATCACGCTGTTTATGATGACCCTCTCAATGTCCGGCTGAGTGATTATGCTCTGTATGTGCTTGAGGGTGAATCCGCTTGGCCAGGTGGCGTCTCCCCACTGCTCGCTGAAGGCCAGGAGAACCACACCGATCTGCGGGAAGATGGAGATGAAGAGCATCGGGAGGACAACGAAGTAT
>JAGHBN010000150.1 GCA_021160985.1 Thermococcus sp. | reverse complement strand
CGTCGCTGGTATCTCTTCCGTGGCATAGACAACACCGCTAAGAACTGTTCATGTGGTGGGCCTTCCAGAACTCCCACAAGTCCCAAACGAACTCACCCCACGGTTTTCGTCCCTTGGCCTGTTCCATCTCCTCGACCTTCTCAGGCGGAAGGATTAACTCCACGCGCCTGACGGCCTTATACTTCCGAGTTCTCGGCATCTTGGCCACCACCTTTATGGAACTTAAATCCACATATGGAACTTAGTTCCATAAACCATACGGAAGGAATGTTTAAAAGATTTGCGTGGGCAGAAGTGGGGCAAAAAGTACGCAAACAACCAATTATTTACTTTTAGTGATAGTTAAATGAACATGAATGGTCAAATTTTGTATATCATAAATTCAGACCCTGAAAAAGAGCCATTTAGTGAACAGTATCAAGAAAATAAACGTCTTTTCTTTCTTCTTTTCTTGCATGATAATTATATCTATATATAATTAAACGTCCAAAAAAACATATTTGAAATTTGACTCGTTATCAGGTACTTCACTCTTGAAGATGTCTAACAGAATGACTTCTACAAGTTCGTCCGGTTCAATATTCAGACTTCTACGAACTTCATTGGGGATGTATGCAGTTCCTTTCCTTCCAACCTTGCTAATTATCTGTTTTTGAGTCTCCACAAATATTGTCTTGTCATTGAAGTCTATCTTAATTTTCCTAACGATTAACTTAATGTAATCTCCTCTTTCAATTTTTAATGTATCTCGAATATACCTCGGTATGACTAATCGCCCGTCTTTATCTACCCTTGCATGAAACTTTGCCAGCGGTTCTCTGCTCTCTTTCACTCTCTCACCTCTGGTTTGTGTTAGTGGTACGAATTGTTCTTACGGTAAGAATGCTTAAAAGGTTTGAGAAATTTTCCCGTGTGTGGAATTTTTACCCTTGTCTGTGAAATATCCACAATCCTTTTAATTTCCTCTTGAGTAATTTTTCCGTAAGGAACAATGGGGGTGTCATGCGTGGACATTAATACAGTCTTAGGCATCATTGTCACTGCGGTTCTTCTGTATTTCTTGATAAATCTCAGCGTTGAGAAAGAGGAGGCTAGATATCGCGAATCTAACACTAGTGCTGAACATCAATCTGAGGAGGATAGAATTTACTCTGAGATACAAAGGAAACGAGAAGAAATCGAAGAACGAATTGCAGAGGAGGAGCATAAGACTAAGGTTAGCATTCTTATGAAGCTCAAGATGAATCACCTCAAGACTATATGCGCCGCAGAGGGCTTAGACTGTCCGAGAACTCGCAGAAAAGATGAATTAGCAAATTACCTTGCTGAGAATCTGGATTTGGAAGAGGTCAAGAATTGGGCCTGGCGGTACAAGACGGCATCGAAGGACGAGATTAAGGCATTTAGGGAGGTAGAAAAAGCTCTGTGGAAGGAATTCGAGGAATTCAAAGCGGATAAGATGAAGGAACTGGAGGCTATCGAATCTGAGTCAATGAGTGAGAATCTTGAAGACTATGATACCGGGAGTGATGAGCCATTAGAAATTTCTGAAGAAAACGAGAGCTTTAGCGAGCCGGATATTTTAGACCTACTCGAAGACTTCCAGCCCGAAACAGTAAGAGACGAAGAGGACCTTGAGAAGCAACTTTACCAGTTTCTGCGCGCGAGGCTCGGTAGTAGTGTCACGAGGCAGTATCCAGTAGGGGACCAGAAGATTGATATTGCTATTGGGGACTCTGTGGGTATTGAAATCAAGATTGCAGAGAGCAGAAGCAAGCTTCAGCGGTTGGTCGGCCAGGTCTTGGACTACGTTGAGTACTTCGATGAGGTTATTGCAGTAATTCTTGACGTGGGGACTAATGTTGATCTAGAGAGGTACATTCAAAAGCTCAGGAACCTTGGCGCGGAAGTTGTAGTGCTCCATGGAGATCTACGGCGGAAGGGGAACACCAAGGAGATTATTATCAAAGACACCGATAGAAAAATAGTGATACGATGAGTTTCCTCTTTATTCTCTCTTCGCGAGTGGTTCGATGATTTTAGCGTTTTCTGGCATTGGCTCACCTCTTGTATGCGGTTTCTCTTGGTTTCAAATCAGTCACGATAATTGTTTTCTCGTCCCAATACACCGTATAGAATACTCTGTAATCCCCAATTCTGAGGCGGTAAGTGTTTGTTTCCTTGGTTTTCTCGCCTTTGATGGGTTTCAGGTCATACGGGGGTTTTGGGTATGGGTTTGTTTTCAGGGTTTCAATGAATTCGGCGAGTTTCTTGCGTTGGGCTGGCTTGAGGTGCTTTTTGGCTTTTTTGATGACGTTTTTGTCCACGATGACTTTGTACACTTTTCCCACCTTAGCTTAGGAGTTCTTTGATTGCCTCATCTGCACTCAGGCCTTCTGAGGGGTTGTTCTTCAGGTGTTCGGCTTTCCTTATGAGGTTCTGGTATTCTTCCTCGGGGATTACTTCTGCTTCCTCTTTTTCGGCCTGGAGTTTTAGGAGCTCAAGCTTGAGTTCCTGGAGTTCTTTTTCTATTCTTTCAATCCGGTGAATGATGACTTGGACGCTTTCGCTCATATGCTCACCTCTGGATTAGTGTTTCATGTTTGTCAATTCTGTGCTATTCCTTAAAAGGTTTGAGAAATTTTCCCGTGTGTGTGATTTTTACCCGAACCTGTTGAGAGCCCTGGCGATGGGTTTTTATACTCCGGAGTAAAAGCTTTTGTGCTCTAAAACGAGCGGAGGAGGGCCCTGGAATGAGTGAGGATGTTCCGAGTTTGAAGAGGATAGTGGAGCCGAGGTCTTTGAAGCCGGCTCAGGGTGTTGTGGTCGGGTATCGGAGAGTTAGAACCAAGGGAACGTGGGCAGTTTTTATAATCTCATTGATTATGGTGGCCATTGGCCTTGCGCTTATAGTGCACCCACCGATGAGTTCGGAGGTTGCATACACTATAGATGATGAGTTAAAGCCGCAGTATTACTTCCATCCTTGGTTTGTGCTTAAGAAGGGTGAGAAACTTGAAGTGAGGGGAACTGTGCGTGGTGGGAATAATGATATCTGGATTTATGTTAAAGAGGGCGGGCGGACAGTCGAGGATTTTAAGCTTGTCAAGAGTCCGGTTGATGTTATTTTCACAGCGCCTGAGGATGGTAATTATACGTTGTATATCGACAACAGTATGAGCTTGGTGAGTTCTAAGATCCTCCACTTGGAACTCATCAGGCATTATTATGATTATGTGCCTGGAGGATTGTTCCTCTTCTTTGGTTTTATAGTATTAGTGGTGAGTCTTATTGGCCTTATGATAGGGCAGAAACGACTTACGATAAGGGTTGGGGACGAGACTTATGAGTTTTGGCCTACGAATTGGGGGAAGGTGAACGTTGCGGTGAATGGTGTCACTCTTGATTCAAAAGTCAAGCCTGGCGATAAGTTTAGGATTGGCCCGAATGATGAGCACATTTTGGAAATTAAGATGGTGGGAGGATTCATCAAAAAGTTTGGCTTCTTCGTTGATGGCCGCGAGGTCGGCCGGTTGCCGTGAGGAAATCTTTATATATTCCTTTCAACGTAGCTTAAAATGGGAGTGTGTCCAGACAGTGTCCGGACAGCCCTTTGAGTGGTGACCCTGGCAGACCCTTATGAAGCCGGGGACGCACCGTGAGAGGGGCTTGGCGTCCCGAGAGGGTGCGGGCGATGAGCGACCGTGCCCAATGAAGATGAGAAGGGACGCCTTCACGGCCCTTTTCTCAAGAGTTCTAAGAATTCAAGGTCATTCTCCAGGTATGCAATCCTCGCAAAGTAGGCGATGTTATCCACGAGGAGCATGAGGTGCTTGTACTGTTTTGCTGTAGTCCTGCTTTCTTTCTCTTCAATGGTTCTAAGCTCGGGATATTTCCGTTTGAGGATTGAAATAACGTCTTTATCCCCGATTATGAATTTGCAGTCCAGATAAAGCTTTTCAAAGTCTTCATAGAAGCGCTGTGGAAGGTCTCTCTCGCGGATTCTGCCGGTAACCGGAATTCTGTAAATTCCGATGAAATAGATATGGTCGGCAAGGTCAGAGCGCTCGCCCTTAAGGGCAGCTTTCAGCATGTCCATCTTGGCTTTCTTTGCACTCCCGTATTTTTTAGCGTGCTTGAGGTTGAGGTCTTTGAATACTATCCGTTTGAGAGGGCCCACTTCAGAGTCCCAAACTCCGACTAATGCGAGCACTGTAAAGCCTCTTCTGCTCTCGTGCTCGGTGCTTCTGTCGACTATAACAATCAGGTTCTTAAAGCGATTCATTCCACCACCAGCCAGCTCGGCCTCTTCTCTTCTGGAATCAGTTCGGCGAGTTCTTTGAGTTCCTCGGGAGTGAGTAGGTAAACTTCCTTGGGAAGCTCTGCTTTTGAAGGAACGTAAATAAGCCTCTGTTCGACGTTATAGACTTTGCCCCTCTTTTTCTGCCTCTTGATTTGCTTGCGAACCTGAACCTTGAGCATCGGCCCCCCACCAGTATGCGGTAGAGGGCCTACCCTATAAAGTTTTCTACTGTAGAAAAGGAAGAGCGTTAAGGCAGGTCGTTGATGATGCAGAGTTTCTTGACTTCAACGGCCACGTCTTCTATCAATTTTCTCCCGTACTCGGTGCCCATGAGCTCCCACGCTTCCGCGAGTTTCTTCTGGATTTCTTTCAGTATCTCCTCGTTGAGCTCTTTCTTTTTCTTGAGGCCCCATGTTGAGGTCTTTTCCCCTGGCTTCTTGGTGGGCTTTGCCGGTGCCGGTTCTTCGGCAATGTCTTGGCTGGCGAGCTCTTTGAGGAGCTCTTCATCGCTGATTGGTATTTCTTCAGTGGTTTCCATTACTTACCCTCCAGGACGCTTTTGAGTTCTCTCTTGATGGGATTCTCTTCGAAGGCCATTTCGGTGCCGCCAAAGCGTTCCTCAACCTTGTTCTTGCCCTGCTGTTCTTTCTCTTTCCAGTAGACCTTGACGCGTGGATTGATCTGGAGGGCGAGCTCGACTTCCTTCTTGGCCTCGTGGAGGAGGTCGAAGTATTTCTGCCTGTATTTATCCCTCTCTGCTTTCACTGCCTCGTAAGCCTCCCAACCGCGCGTTATGGCCGGGTGAACTACCATCGGGATGGCTTCCTGCTGTCCGGTGCCGATTATCTCCTCGATCGTCTTGCAGTAGACCGTTATCGTTTCGGCGTTCCACTGTACGATCTTTTTGTTTGCTTTGAGGATCTTGTGTGGTGGCTTCTTCCCGAAGAACCTGCCGAGGCTCCACCACACGCTGTCAAGCCAGCTCGGCGGACGCTCCTGGTAGTAGATCCAGTACTCGTCGTAGTTGATGAGGTAAGCCTCGGGATAGCCGAGGATGATTGCGCCTTCTTCTGGTGTTACCGCGATGAGGAGCTTTTGATAAGTCTCCTTTATCTGGCTCATTCTCTGCGCGAGTATCCTCTGTTGTTTAAGCCTCTCCTCAACGCGTTCCTCAATCTTCTCCTCAAGGCTGAACTCGTCGAGGCGGACGAGCTCGGCAACCTGCTCGTCGCTCATAACAACACCAAGCTGGCGTTTGGCCTTCTTTTTCTTCTTAAATGGCCACACCATCTTAACACCTCCCTAAAAGCTTTGATTGGGGCGAAAATACAACTTGACGGTGAATTCTCTATCAAACGAGAACCAGCCGCGGCCCTTCTTCTTGCGGCGCTTGAGGAACTCTTCAAAGCTGTCGTGTTCGACGGGGATCCTCAGCCGCTCACCGTCCATGATGGCCACTCTCAGAATGTCGAGGTCCTTTGGGCTGGCGAGGGCACCTATCACCGCGATGTGGGCCGCGCCCATTATCAATGACATCGGGAGTTTGTACAGGTACTGAGTACCAGCCACGACGTTGACGCTAAGGGAACGGCCTTTTCTGTAGATTTCTTCCATGGTTTTCCAGGCGAGGTTGTGCCTGCTTGCCTCGCCTGCCGTGCCTATGAGATCCTGAATCTCGTCGAAGAATATCCACACGTCAACGCGCTTCCGGCCTGCAATGAGTTTGATTTTCTGCCACATGAGGTACATAATCAGCCTCTGCTCCTCGAGATCAAGGTCGCTATTATCGCTGAAGTCTATGATGTTGATGGCTTTGGTCGTGAGGTAGTCGGTGAAGGGCTTCGGCTCGTCGTAGATGCCGTTTTCGCTCCTGGTGATTTTCTCTGCTTTCGGCTTGAGCACGGAGCCCTTGAGGTAGAGTGGGTCGGCTCTTATCTCGTCGAGGATGCTTTTCAGGCTCTCGAAGGTGCTTTCTCTCATCGAAGGCTCTTCGACTTTGACGCGCTTGAGGATCTCGTCGGGGTCGTGGATTTTGTAGACTTTCCAGTACTTGCGGAGGATGCGGCCGTAAGCCGTGCCTTTGGGGATGTCGAACTTTCTGGCGAGCATTTCAAAGCTGATGTCCCTCAGGTGGATCCTGCCGATGACAACCTCGACTTTACCCCATCCGTTGTCGAGTCTGATTGCTTCGGGCATTCTTGTCGGCCTGAAAATGATTCTCCGGGTTGGAAAGCTCTTGAGTTGGAGGCCGTGCCAGGTGAAGACGTCGACGGGATACGGTTTTCTTGTGATGTAAGCGTCAAGGAGGATGTAGTTTGGGATGCTCATGGCGAAGTCGCCGGGGAAGCCGAGCTGGTTTTTGAGGCTTGGACGCTTTTCCATGACCTCGAAGTATTTTGCCAGGAACGGGTGCATCCTCGTTGCTTCTTCGTAGCCGAACTCCTCAACGCGTTTTTTCCAGAAGGCCTTGAGCCGCTGGAATTTTGAGTAGTCATACTTGCGCTCGAAGATGACGATGAGGACTTCGCGGCCCTGCTCGTGATAGTACTCCCACAGGGCCTCGGCGAGGGCTTTCATGAAGGAGGTTTTACCGTAGCCGGTTTTCCCAAGTATGAAGATGTGATTAGCTTCACCCACCTTGAGTGGGAGATAGAGTTTCTCTTTCCTGTTTGTGCTCATGAGCCTGCCGAGGTAGGGCCCGCTGACCGGGTTGAAGTGTGGGATCGTGCTCTCTGTACTGGTTGTAGCCCGCCGCGTTGATACTGCCATCTACCTCATCCCTCCTTTTTTGTTCCCGATTTTCTTTGATTTAAACAAAAAACTACTGTGTCCCGTAAAAGACAAACTCAGCGTGCTTTATTTTCCCATCAGCCCCCTGTCATGTCTTTTACGATTGAGGTTATTTTGTGTATCACAATCCCGCAAACTCATGCCTCCGCTTAATGCGGTAAAGCCCGTACCCGATCAGCCCAACCACGATGACGCTTCCAATCAGGCTTTTCCACAGAACCGAGCCGATGAGGCGCTCTTTCTTCGCCTTCTCAATGTAACTCTGCTCCTCTTGTTGACTCTCCCCCTCCATCACCTGCTGGATAATCTGCCTGTATTCCTCGTTCTGCTGCTCAAGAAAATCCGCCTTCGCCTTGAGCTGATTGTATTTGTTCGTGAGGTTGGCCAACTCGGCCTTAAGCTCGCGGTTCTCCTTTGTAAGGTTCAAGAGCCGCGCCTGGAGAGCGGTGAGGTTTGAAGTTTTCAGTCTATTTTCCAGCTCGGAAACCTGACGCTTAAGCTTCCCGTTCTCCTCATTGAGCTCTTGAATCTGTGCAGTGAGGTTCTCGATCATGAGGTTCTTTTCGTGAAGGGTAGAGTTAAGCTGCAGGATAAGGGCTCTGCTGGTGTTTAGCTCCTCGGTCAGATTCTCCACCTTCGCTAGGAGTAGAGTATTGTTCTCAGCAAGCAGGGAGTTGTTGGTCTTGAGCTCTGCATTCTGCTGTTCTAAAGCCGTTATTTGCTCCTTGAGGATCCCAATCTGACTAGACAAGTTCTGAACTTCTTTCTCCTTTTCCGCAAGCTCAAGGGTCAGGTTTTGAATCAGGGCCTCTTTTTCCTGGAGAGTTGCGTTGAGCTGATTAACCAGCGCTTGGAGCTCTCTAATCATAGTCTCATTTGTTTGGTTCACGATGACGGTTCTGGTCACTACAACCGGCCAGAACGTGGCCGAGAAAGGTTTGTCGGATTGAATTGTTACCTCCATTGCGCTCTCATTGAGAGGCCTGACTGTGAGTTCCATCTCGCCGATGATTACTGTCCCATTGGCGAGGAAGTAGGGGATTGTATTGACTTCAATGAGGGCAATGGGTCTGTTCAAAACTGTAATGCTAGCGTTGAGGTAATTGTCCGAGATGTAGAGTACCTGGCCAGCCTCAAGGGTCCCCTGCCAGGTGTAGGATCCAGCCGCCAGAACCTGCCCGAGACTTCCTATTAAGATATATATGAATACTATGGAAGCGAGCCTTCTCACCACAATCACCCCAAAATGCCCTTTATATCGACCGTGCCGGTCTTCCGGTTCACCCACGCAAAACCCGCGAACATGGAATCCCGGCCAGCCTTGAGCTTCAGTTCGAAAACCCAATAGAGTTGACCGTCTTTTTCCTTCTCGGTGAGGCTGGATTTCTTGGGGTAGAGTTTGTAATCGTACTGCTTGAGTTTTGCATTGTAGCTCGCGAGGTACTGGAGAACGATGTTGTAGGCCTGCTCCGCCGTTACAGGGTAGTTCTCGATGTATTCTCCTTGGAGGATTGTTAGGTGGCCGTCGCTCCAGAGGATTTTATTCCCTTGGACTATGTGGCCATTCTCAGGATAACCAAGCTGGTAAAGGCGTTCTTTGATTGGATCAGTCTCGTTGAATGTTGAATAGCCGTAGTAGAGCAAAAAAATTAGCGTAACCACTGCAAAAAGGCGGAGAATCACCTTTGGAAAAGATGGGGAAGAACGGTAGGTGGGCATCATTCCAGCCCACCTCAGCTAGAGCTTTGCTCGGGTACTACAACCGGCCAGGTGGCTGTACTGTTGGCCTGAATGATCAGTGGTGCGGTCTCGTTGTAGAGCATCGCAGTGTTGCCGCTCAGGTCCTCAACGGCGAAGTAGAACGCGTAATAGTTGCCCTCGGTGATGTTAGTGAGAGTAATTGGCGTAACAGTCGCATTGACTGGAGTGAAGGCTGTAGTGTTGTCAATAGTGCTGTTAGTGCCGAGGTCAGCGTAATACACGTAGTAGGTGGCTATTGCGTCGTTGTCGGTAGCGTTGAAGTCAATTGAGAAGGTCGCGGCGGTACTGTTGTAATCAATACTGACAGAGCTCAGGGTCGGCTCAGTAGTGTCAACGACGGTTATGGTGTGGACGTCGGTCACGAGCTCCTTGCCGGTGTCGTAGACGACCTTGACCTTGTAGTAGACGGTATCGCCGAAACTGGCCGGAATCTCGGCCTTGTAAGTGCCGTTAGCCTCGGTAGCATTAATTGGGGCATAGGTGGCGTTGTTCGGGTCGGCGACGTTAAGTGCGTAAAGAACCTGGATGCTCGAGACGTTGAAGTGCTCTTCATTCGCGAGCTTAAAAGTCACGAGCACGTGGCCAGTTGACTGGTCAACGCTGGCGGAGAGGTCAGAGATGGCCAGCTGGTAGGTTTCTGTGCTGTTGCTCTGATTGTCAAGGTTCAGGAGGACGCCCGTGTCGGCTCCGTACTGGTTGTAAGCCCACCAGGCTATGGCCGCAAAGAGTACCACCAAGCCGAGGGTTATGAGCTGCCTTTCCTTCTTTCTCATTCCTCAAACACCTCCAATCTGTTTCAACATTTCAGGGATACCCTTGAGGAACTCAACCAGGGTCCCAAACAACGAAAACTCCTTCAGGAGCGCGAGGGCCGCGAGGAACCAGAGTAGGTAGTCGAGGACCTTATTCTTTGAGAGGAATGAAAGCAGGAAGAGGATTATTGCAAGGCCGAGGTATGGATGGGTTTGGGCGAGGCTGTAGGCCTGGTCAATTATTGCGTTGATGTCCATCAGTGCCTCCCCCCTGTGATTGCGGCTCTTGCACCGAGTATTGCAGCAACTGAAAAGCTCACGACGCCTTTGATGAGCTCGTATGTTGTCGCCTTTGGGTCTCCGGTCATTGCGAGCATTGCTATGCTCCCAATCACGAGGAAGCTGGCCGCGTCCCACAGGCCCCAATGGTCCAGGTCTGCAATCCTGTAAACGCTCAGCCCGATGAGGGCTGAGGGTATGAAGAGCGCCCAAAAGCCGCTGAGGCCGAGGAGGTGGCCCACTGTAACCATGCTGTCTTGGAACTTGAAAATGCAGAGGAGGTAGGCAATGAGGGCCGCTGCAACCCTGCCGAGCATATTTAGTCACCTCAGAGCGGTAATGGGAGCCTGCTGAGGATGACAGTCATTAGCTTGCTTATGATGGGCAGGCTGAAAACAGCCTCATTAAGGTACTGACCCTTCGTGGCAACCTGCGCGGCGAGCCAGAGGAAGAGTATGAGCTCGTCGTCGCCTGTCTCCGGCATAACAATGTAAAGTGCATAAGTCAATGCTGCTAGGAAAACTCCTGGTGAATAGCTACCCGTATTCATACTTATGGTGCCAGTCATGATGTAGAGGACACCAATGAATGCAACTCCACCGATAACTATACCCCACAGGATGGAGTTTCCTCCATGTTGCCTGCTCATGTAGATCCCCAAAGTCGTGTAGTCTTTCTTATCTGCAAGCTTATCAAAGAGCTCCATTGCGACAACGAGCCAGATTGGTGTTTTTGCGACCGCTGTAACATAGTCTCCTACCGTGACTGCTTTATCTGCCGCCCACATGAGCCCGAAGCCACCAGCTACCACGGCTATAAGGAGCTTCAGTAGCCAGTTTGCAGTCTTGAGTTTTGCCTTTTGAGCGCCCCAATCCACCACTCACATCACCCCCGGCAGGATTGTGAGGAACTTTCCAGACGTGACAAGTGTCTCCGCAATCCAAAGCCAGAGAATCCACTCTGAAGTTCCAGTGTTCGGCATGAGGACTAATAAGGCAACCACTGCAGAAGCTATGACCGAGGCCGCACTGGCAGCTTGTATATTTCCGGTAATAATCCACAGGAACGCGAAGAAGAACACTGCAGAGGCTATTACCGCGTAAATGAGGCCTAGCATTCTGTTGCTTGGCTTTTTGATCATCTTGTCATAGAGTTTGTCACTATCGAGGCCGTAGTCGAAGAAGATTGCAAGCAATATCGCCGTGAGTGGGATGCTGGCGAAAGCCTCGTTGAATTCCTGCGCTGTCACGTTGTGCTGTCCCGCGTACCATGCAATAAGGGCCATTATTGCAGTCACTAATACTCTAAAACTCCATTTTGAAAATCCGGGGCCGGCTTTCGCCGACCCCTTTTGGTTCTGGTTTTCTCCCACTTTTCACCACCTCAGAGTTTTGTTCCCAACCAGGCCACGAGGGCCTTGAGTGCGGGAATACCAATCACAATAGCCAGCCAAATCCCAAGCCCGATCAGCGCGCCAGTCCTGCCGAGCAAGTAGTAGCCGCCAATGAGCAGAATCGCCAGCAGCGCCAAGTACTTCGGATCCTTCAAATTCCCAAGAATCGTGTCCGCCAAGCCACTAATGCTTATGTGCGGAACATAGTCATCACCGTCCTTCTTGTACTCCTGCGCCTGGCTGTCGAGCATCTTAGCACCCTCAGAATCACCCTTGTAAGCCTTATCCGCAGCCTGTTTCTCGAAGTCTGCAGCATACTCGTACTTCTTTGCAGCGTTGAGATAATTCAATGCAAGCTGCGCATCCTCTGTCTGCGTGGCCTGATCAAGCATTTTGAGCTCAAGCTGGTAGTACTTGATCGCCCTGTCAGCGTACTCAGCTGCCTCCTTGTTGCCGTTGGCCTCTGCCATCTTCTTCAACTGCTCCGCAGCCTGAATCTTGTTCTGCAGATCCTGTTTGACTGAATCAAGCTCGGCCTTGAGAGTCTGGAGCTCTGCCTCGGTGATTTTCTTATCGTTAAAGATCGGAAGGATCTTCTGTGTCCTTGTATCATCCAGGGCCAGCTTCTCCCTGTCAAGAACACTCATGTGGGGCTGAATTAGGACCCATGCGGGTATCTTTGTGCCATCGTCGCGCTCGAACCAGATGAGGCCCAAGGCATAGACCCTGTAATTCACAATGTCAGGCCCGAATGTGTACTTAACAGCACCATAAGCCTTCTTTATTCCTGTTGTCATGTCCCCGAGGACGTTCGGCCTTCTGTCCGCCATTTCGAAGTTCCCGTTCTGAAGAACCCTAACCGCGAAGACCTCAAAGTCATCGTAGATCTTCGGGTGCTCATCGAACATCGTGAGGAAGTCGTGGTTAGGCGCAACAAAGAAGTACCAAGTGGCAGCGGAATCCTGAACATGCACTGGCGTCGCGTAGGGCCTAATGAGGACGTCAGAAACAGCGCCCCATTGTTGGGCGATGAAGGGCGCGAATTTATCAATGACGAGGTTTATCTGATCTGCAGGCCAAGAAGCATTTAGGCCCTTTTGGAATAAAACAACGTCTCTGTCACTGGTAACGTGCAGGTAGACACTCTGCGTCTGTGCCTCTACTGTTAGAGGTATGTCCCTCACGTGAACCCACGTGCCGTTGATCAGGCTCCAGTCTTCTTTGTAAGCGTCAATTCTCACGTAAATCTCAAACTGTGGGGTTTTTGCGGATTTCAGTTTCTCGATGAGATCTGGAGTGATTTGGCCGGTTGAGAGGGCGTTCGCGACCTCGTAATCGAGATCGTCCGGAACTTTCAGGAAGGTGTTAATGTCATAGGCTCCCTTGTTGAACGTGAGGTTTGAGAAAGTTCTTTCGTACTTGTAGTAAGCCGTTCCAGTGTCGGCCCTGACTACATACATTGTGACCTTTTGCAGGTGAATGACGTTCTGCTTGATAGGATCGCCCGAGAAGAAAATCCTCACCTTAACCGGGAACACGGAGAATCCGAGGATTTGATCTGGCCCGAAGATTTTTACCTGAATGTTTCCTGTTGCTCCAGTCTGGTCGATATGATACTCAGTTGATGTTGTCGCCAGCTTGGCGAGGAGCTCGGTGAGTTCTGAATAAGCCTGGCTCTGTGCGTCATCAACAATCCCATACTT
>JAGHBN010000188.1 GCA_021160985.1 Thermococcus sp. | reverse complement strand
CTTGAATAAACGGCCGGAAACTCGAAGGAAACGCCGATTTTGTTGTAGTAGTCCTTCCCCCACTCCCTCAAATCTTTGCCGAGCACCCTGACCTCTCCAGTGTAGTCTTTGATTATCTTCACGAGGATTTTGACGGTCGTAGTCTTCCCGGCCCCGTTCGGCCCGAGGAAGCCGTAGATTTCGCCCTTCTCGACCGAGAAGCTCAGCCCATCAACTCCCCTAACATTGCCGTAATACTTCTTAACATTCTTAACCTCAATCACGGGCATACTTTCACCAATTTAAAATAAGGCGTCAAAGTAGTTATATTTAGCCCCGCACATGTGCGGGAGTATATGACCCAATAGCAAATTTGTTAGGGAATAGTAAATTTCTCAACTAATCAAATCTAAGGATAACAGGAGCCAACCCTCAAAGGAGTCCTGAGGAAATTAGCCGATAATCTCCTCAAGGATTTTCCTCTGAGCCTTCCTCAAGTGCTCCTTCACCGTTGAGGGGCTGAGGTTCAGCATCTTGGCGAGATCTCTCAGAGTAACCCTCCTCGGACTGTCGAAGTAGCCGCTCTTGTATGCCAGGAGCAGTGTTTCAAGCTGTTTTCCAGTGAGCTTTGAGAGCGGGCTCTCTTCCGGGGAGTAGTCCTCTACGCTCACCAGCTCCCCGCCATATACTTTCTTTACCACAGAGATAACGTCACCAACGTGCTCGTCCTCGCAGACCGCGTACAGATAAAATTCGCTGGGCGTGAAGGTGCTCTTCTCGAACACCACCATACCTTTCTTTTGAACATCAAAGATCTCCAGGACGTTTTTGGGAAAAGGCGCCTCAAAAACGTTGGCCCTCACGTAGAGGATGTAGTGATCATTCTTTGGGATGAGCTTGGCGTCCTTAATGTAGGGGATTTCGAGGAGTCTTTTAGTGATTTCTTCCGGGTTCACCTCTTCCTTGAACTTTATCTCAACAAGCTTCACCACGTCGCTCCCGAGGAAGAAGTAGGTGTCCCCGTAGCCCCACTCAACCAGATCCATGAACCACCCGAAGGCGTTGAAAAACTCATAGTTGATTCTGTCCATGAGAATCCGGAACCTGACTCTCTTCATACGGCATCAGAGATAGTTGGAAAAGAAGTTAATTAGAGTTTTCCCGTAAGGCAAAGTCAGGATTCCTCGCGGTCCTCCGAGATGGTGGGTCTTTTCGGCAAGTCCCGGCAAGATTGCACGAGGTTTATCGTTCCGCAAGGATTTTAACATATGAAAGGAAAAACATCCTTGGTGGTTGGCGTGCCGACGATAATAGTTGAGGGGCCGAAGGCGGATGTGGAGACCAAAAGGGAGCTAGTGAAGAGAATAACGGAGGTCGTCAGGGAAGTATACAAGGTGCACCACGTGAGCGTTGTAATCCATGAGAACGAGCCTGAAAACGTCGGCGTTGACGGGGAGCTTCTTCAGGACATAATAGCAAAGAGAAAGGGGTAATATGGGTCACTTTATAACACTCGAATTGGAGGGCTTTCCCGGATTTTATACTTTTTCACGAATCACTATAAAGTCCTCAAAACCCCTATTAATTATCGTGGGCATTTAATGGGGGTGGGATCTGTGAAAACGCTCGTTGTATTCTACTCACGGAGCGGGACGACAAAATGGGTCGCCCAGGAAGTAGCCAGGGCCCTCAACGCAGACGTTGATGAGGTCATAGACAAAAAGCCCCGGAAGGGAATTCTTGGCTTTCTCATAGCGGGCTACGACGCGACGAAGGGCAAGACCACGGAGATAGAGTTTGAGAAGGACCCTTCCGGCTACGACCTCGTGGTCATCGGGACTCCGGTCTGGAACGGCCGCGTGACTCCGGCCATAAGAACCTATTTGCTCCAGAACAGGGGGAAGATTGGGAACGCTGCCTTTTTCTGCACGTGCGCTGGGAGAGGGGGGAAGTGCCTTGAGCAGATGGGGGAGATCCTTGGGAGGAGGCCCGTCCTCAGCAAGGCCCTGGTGAAAAAGAGGCTGGATGAGGGGATAAAGGAGCTGGTTGAGGAGCTGAAGGCATTAAGTGGCTCTACCTCTTGAACTTCGCTCCAAACTCATTGTGGCTGACCTTTCCCCACTCGAAGACCTCTTTCCCGTGCGGTTCCTTTTTCTCCGCCGGGTAGCCGACTCCAATGATGCAGAGGACGCGGTAGTTCTCAGGAATTTTAAGGAGCTCCCTCACGTAGTCCTCGGCGCTCTTGCTCTCGTCGTGCATCCTGTTCCGTATCTGCACCCAGAAGGCTCCGAGGCCGAGGTCTAATGCTGCCAGCTGGATGTGCTCCGCCGCTATGCTGGCGTCCTCAACCCAGACGTCGCTCCGGCTCCCGTCGGCGGTGACAACTATCGCGAGGGGTGCCGTCGCCAGCCCCGCGGCGCCGAGCTTCGCCTTTGAGAGGGCAAGGAGTTTTTCTTCCTCGTCCACCACTATGAAGTGCCACGGCCTCTTGTTGAACGAACTCGGGGAGAGAAACGCCGCCTCAAGGAGCTTCTCAATAATCTCCCTCGGCACGGGCTTGTCCTGGAAGCGCCTTACGCTCCTCCTCTTCCTGAGGACTTCGAAGAACTCCATGGTATCACCGGGAGCTGTTTGGTAAAGGGCGTTTAATACCCTTTTCTCAGGAAGAGCCCCCAGGGCAAGACTTTTAAAGTAACTGGGGGTAACTATACTCGGAGGTTATTAAGATGCTGAGTGAAAGGATGCTGAAGGCCCTAAACGAGCAACTTAACAGGGAGCTTTATTCTGCTTACCTGTACTTCGCGATGGCGGCCTATTTTGAGGATATGAACCTTGGGGGCTTCGCCAACTGGATGAATGCCCAGGCTGAGGAGGAGCTCGGCCACGCGCTGAGGTTCTACAACTACATCTACGACAGGAACGGCAGGGTCGAGCTTATGGAGATTCAGAAGCCCCCGAAGTAGTGGGAGTCCCCGCTTGTTGCCTTTGAGGCTGCCTACGAGCACGAGAAGTTCATAAGCAAGTCCATAAACGAACTCGCCGCACTTGCGGAAGAGGAGAAGGACTACGCGACGAGGGCATTTCTTGAGTGGTTCATAAACGAGCAGGTCGAAGAGGAGGCCAGCGTCAAGAAGGTGCTCGACAAGCTAAAGTTCGCCAAGGACAGCCCGCAGGTTCTCTTCATGCTCGACCAGGAGCTCGGTCAGAGGGCTCCGAAGCTTCCGGCGCTTCTCATCCCGCAGGGGGAGTGATTTTTTGCTTTCTATTCGCTTTTTGGAGAGGAGAAGTGCGATATAGAGCTTCGAGGCAGAACCCCATAAGGCACAGAGAAGAAGTCCTGCTGAAGCTTGAAGAGCTCCGCAGGAGTTAGCTTCAAACGGGTTTGAAGCTTTCAGAACCCTTTTATGGTTTTAATGCGAGGATAAATTAGTGAAACGTTATGAAGAAAGTGTTTGCAGTTTTGGTTGTAATTTTACCGTTAGTTGCGGGGGGTATTTATGCTTTGGGCTCCCAGGAGAGCGGCAAATACGTTACCCTCAAGGCCACCTTCAGAATGGGCGGGGCCGTCTACAATGGTTACCAGCTCAAAGGGGAGGCCCTCGTCTTCAAGTTCGAGAGGAATGGCGACTTCTTCACTCAGGCGATAGAGACGAAGGAGTTTACCACGGAGGAGAGGCTGGCCTCCGAGAAGGTAATCATGGAGGTAAATACCAACGGGGAGATAAAGCGCTACGAGGCAAAACTGGTAAAAGAGGAAGAAGGCGAGCTCATTTACGAGGCCAGTGAGCTTTAATCGGCTGGAACCCCAACCGGGAAGATGTACAGCGGGTCTCCCGGCACACCTAGTATTTTTTTGACCTCTTCGTCCCTAAAGGCTCCCACTGCGACCGTCCCCAGTCTCAGTGCCGTGACCTGCAGGTAGATGTTCTGCCCCATATGACCTGCATCAATGTGGACGTAGCGGTAGCCCCTCTCGCCGTACCTCCTCGTCGTCCTCTCGTAGTGGGCGACGATTATGATGTTTATCGGCGCGGTCTCAACGTGTTCCTGGTCGAGACAGGCCTTCGTCAGAGGGCCGTTTAAGTCCCCCTCGCGCACCAGCTCAAGGGTGTGGCTCTCGCCGTCATAGTGGTAGAGGCCGGGCTCAAGGCCTTCAACGTTCGAGGCCGCGACGTAAACCTCGAACGGGTAGCACGCGCCGGCGCTCGGAGAAGTCCTCTTTCCGTGGGCGTTTATCCCATAGGCGGCCCAGAGTATCTGGGATACCTGTTCAAGTGTCAAAGGCTCGTCTTTGTACTTTCGGATGCTCTTTCTCAAGTCTATAGCTTCCTCAAGGCTCATCTCACCCTTACGTCTCGGAGAAGGCAGTTCAATCCTCATGGCGCACCCCAAGAATTAATGAATATATTTTCATTGATTAAGTTTTTGTCCCAAAAGAAAAGTGGGGAAGGGTCCTCACTCCTCAGAGGGCACAGGTACGGCGCTTCTGGCTTCAAACTTCGCCGTGAAGGGGTGCCTCGTCCTGTTTGCAATCCACACGAAGCTGAGCATTATTGGGGGCCTCTTCGAGGACATCGACAGGTCGCCAGCGCGGCCCCGCTCTCCAGGCCGAATAGCGCTATAGCTACTGCTACCGCAAGCTCGAAGAAGTTGCTCGCACCTATGAATGAAGCCGGAGCGGCCACCTTGTGCGGGAGCTTCCAGAGCACGCCCAGCCGTAGGCGAGGGCAAATATGAAGTAAGTCTGTATCGTGAGCGGGATGGTGATAGGGCTTACGTCCTCATAACGATGGGCTGTCGCGACAGGTGCCCCTATGCTCCCCCTGAGAAGACATGGACTGGGGGCTTGAAGACCCTTACAGGAAGCCGATAGAGAAGTACCGCGAGGTGAGGGACGAGATAAAGAGGAGGGTCCTCAAGCTCATTGAAGACTTGAAAGCGGGCAAGGGCAGGGAGGAGATAATTGGGAGAAAGGGCACTTTCACTCCCTGAATATTTCCCCCGTGACAAGGTCTATTCCTACCTTCCTGACCCTGAGCTTCCAGAGCTTCTCGGGCGCTCCACCTCCAACTTCCCTGTAACCCGCCATCTCGATTATCCCCATGTCCTCAAGGGCAGAGAGGTGGTAGTAGAGCGTTGAGCGGGGCATGTTGAGGCCCCTCTCCTGAAGGGCCCGGTATATCTCGTTCGTTCCCTTAACGCCCTCACTCAGGATTTTTATGATGCTCCGCTTCGGTTCGGCCATCAAAGGCTTGAGGGTCATCATGAGGTTCTTCAAACTGGCCATGTCACCCATCATCCACTTCGGCACCTTCACCACCGTTGATTATTACCCCTCCATCCTTATAAAATTACCGCTTTTGGGCGAGTTCAGCTCAAATGTTATAGAAAACTTTATAAAGAATTTTGTGATATTACAAAATAGAAAGGATGAGATAAAAGACGGAGGTGATGGAGGATGTTTGGGATGGTGATACTCACCTACATCCTCGCGAGCGTGTTCGCGATAGCTGGAATGGGAGCGGCGGGGGTGCTCATACCCAACTACATAGCCATGGG
>JAGHBN010000095.1 GCA_021160985.1 Thermococcus sp. | reverse complement strand
TGGGCCTCAAGCTTGGCCATTTCCCTCCCTTCGAGCTCAAGGGTGTTGAACTCCTTGTCAATGGACTCGAACTTCACCATTTTCTCTCACCCCCTCAGAACAGGTGCTCCTCCTCGACTGGTGCGGCCGGGGCGGTCCCGACTGGGGCTGGGGCGACGGTCACTGTGACTGGTGCGGTGGTGGGGACTGGTGCTGGAGCGGAGGCAGTGGCAACCATGGTAACACCCTGGGACCACGGCAGACCGAGAGTCATGGCGGCCTTGTTGGCTATCTCCTCGGGGTTAATCTTGTCAGTTATGACTTCCCAGAGTGGGAAGACGATTGAACCAACCATAGCGCTCCTGGCGCCGGCGTCGTTGTTGAAGAACTTCTTTATGATGTAGGACGCAACGGCACCGCCACTGATGTACCCGAGCCACTGAGCCCACTTGTCGCCGTTGGCCATCCTACCGAAGATTGAACCAAGAATGCCTCCTGCATATCCGCCAGCAACAAGATACAGGGCGTTCTCCCAGGTCTTGACCTGGAACATCTCTTTAAGGTCGTCCACAAATCCCAACTGCATCACCTCCGAGATGCATTTGTCGCATTCTCCTCATCGGGGCTGGCTCCCCTCTTCTGTCGTCACTTGTGCAACGATTTATATAAGTATTTTGGCGGTGTGTCATAGATATGGCCACTCAAACAGGCCATCTGGAGCCCGATTTACTATAACATAGACTGATTACCTATTGCCCAAGGGGGGAGGGGGGTCGGCGTGTTGTCATAATGGCAAGCATGGGCACGAAATGTTTAAAAACTATGTCACCGTTGAGTCCCAATAGGAACACCAATAGGGGGGTGTTGCAACTTGCCGATGATAACGGCTAAGAAGGTTGGCAGGCGCCATACTGGAACAAGAGAGTACCCAATTGTATACATACCGAGCGAGTTTGCGGCACTGCTCGACCTGCGTCCTGGTCGCAAAGTCATTCTTGTTTTGCCCGACGAGATGGATCACTTTGAGGTGTGGCCGTTCGACAAGTTCATCGACAAGAGGCGGAGGGGGGAAATCTGAGCCCAGGCACGGAAACGGGCGCCTCAGAGCCCCCGATTTGGAATTTCAGCCCCGAAAATCTTTTCATATGATTTTTCATTCACACTCCAGTATGTACAGGCCTGCCACCAACGTGCCGGGACAACATATTGACATTATGCCAACAGTATGGCATTCCTGAGAAAACATTATATATTTTGGCTCCTTATTCTGTCACGACAACCATAGATAAACCGCAAAAGGCCGGGACATGGGGGTGATTCCGTGCTTCCGAATGGTGATGATTTTGATGAAGAAGAGGTTGTTGATACCTCCATTGACGAACCAGAAACTTCTGAGGAGCCAGATGGTAATGGGGGCGAAGATGAACTCCTAAAAATGCTGATGGGGTCTTCGGAACCCGTGGATGAGGATGGACAGGAGCAAAACGAGGGCCCTGTTGACACGCCGGACAAGTTCATCACTCCCGACCTGATTGAGCTCCCACCAAAATGGTTCTATGAGAAAGTCCGCGACCGCAATCTGCCAAAGGGCATGCAGATAACACAAAGGGCGAAGGAAATTCTTGACAAGGTGTACTTCGATGGCAAGGGGCGCACCGACCTGATAAATGAGGACAACATCCCTATGTCCTCAGTCAACTTTGCCTTCAAGCGCATCAGGGAGCTGTGGAAGCTGTACAAGACTGGCGTTCTTGACCTCGACTCGAAAGACTCAGACAACGACACCCAGGTTAAGAACGGACCCGGCAGGCCAAAGGGCTCGAAGGCTCCTGCTGGAGAGTCTGCCACGGTGCTGAGGCTGACGGGCTCAACCACGACCTTCAAAGAAATCGACCGCACGATAGCGACGTTCCTGGCTCCGCAGATAGAGCGCTCGGCGCAGTTCCAGGAAGTGATGGCCCGCATCGGTATGGTGACCACGTATGCTATGATGCAACTTGGCATACTCGATAAGACGAAGTTCGTCACGCTTGCCAAAGCCGTCGCCGAAGACCCTGATTATCTCTATGACTACGTTGTTGGCCAGCTCGATGGCCTAATCAGCGTAATAGATGAGGAAAACCTCAAGCGTTTCACCAAGGAGCTGATGTATCTGCGCCAGCTTAACCAGCGCCTTATGCAGGAGCTTGAGGAGAAGGAGATGGAGCTTGAGAAGCACAGGCAGAGGATACGCGATGCCGTCGTGCTTGTGTCTCTTATGTGGGATTACCTAACTTCAGATGAACAGTTTGAGGTGGCGTCACTTTACAGGCGCTACAAGAACACAATTGGAGGTGGTGTCCTTGCCAAAAGCGAAGCAGATTGAAAAGCCTAAGCAGGCTGAGGTAGATAAACCCGAGGCCCTGGTCAAAGAACCGGAGTCTATTGAGGTTCCGACCCTAAGTTCCCTAATTGAGGAATCGCTGGCTTCGGAACCGGCCACCGAGGCGCCTGAAG
Organism: Thermococcus sp.; assembly: GCA_021160985.1. Taxonomy (GTDB): domain Archaea; phylum Methanobacteriota_B; class Thermococci; order Thermococcales; family Thermococcaceae; genus Thermococcus. The sequence goes on along the minus strand of JAGHBN010000095.1, from coordinate 3,415 downwards.
AGCCAGAGCCGGAACCAATAGTTGATCCAGCAAAGCTGACGCTCAGTTATCTGTCGAAGAAGGAGCGTGAAAAGGCAAAGCTAGTTAAGGAGACTCTAAAGGTTCTGCCCGAGCTTGCCAAGGCTGGCGACCCGTTTGCGGCCCTAATGCTTGAGAAGCTCGTCCAGGGTGGTTCGAAGTCGAACGACATCGAAGAGCTGAAGGAGCTTGCCAAGGCCATGTCGTACACTGTGATTCTGCCCGAGATGGTGAGGGATGTGATGCGCGAGGTTCGCGGGCGTGGCGGGGGAACGGACAACATGACGCTAATACTGCTCAAACAGCTTGAGGAGCGCGACCGTCGCCTCCAGGAGCTCATCAGGGAGATAAAGGAGGAGAAGGAGTCCAAGATTCTGGACGAGATGAGGAAGGAGTTCTATGAGAACCTCTCGCAGGTCGTCCAGGCGTTCCAGCAGTCGCTTGAGGAGCTCCGGTCGCAGATTATGGCGGTCACGACCAACCAGGGTTCCCAGGAGCGGAGCAATGACCCGCTCGAAATGTTCGACAAGCTAGTCGAGTATGAGGATCGTTTCCGTGAGTTCCTTATGAAACGTGGCTACCGTGTTGTCAGCCCAGAGGAGCTGATAGAGAAGTATGCTGACGCTAAGGAGCTCGACGTTGAGAAGGAGATTAAGCTAAAGGAACTCCAGCTCAGGGAGAAAGAGCTTGAGGCCAAGAAATCCTTCTACGACCAACTCGGCAGGGCCATTGCAAAGCTCACCGAGAACCCGGACAACATAGTCCGCCTCGTACAGGGGCTCATAAAGGTCATCAAGGGTGGTCCAACCAACGAACAGTGGGGAAGTGCGGTAGGCCTGAGTGGGTCTATGTCGAAGGTCAACCCGCTCGACGTCAAGCCAAAAGTCCCGTCGCTTGAAGACCTGGTGGTGGAGGCTGGTGAGGATGGATGATGAGATGGCCATGAAGGTCCTCAAGCGGGTTGACGAGATGCTGGCGGCCCTCGAAGCCAACCCAACGCCCGAGAACCTAAACACGGTGATTGATGAACTCAGGAAGAATTCGGAGGTGGTTATGGATGCAGTCTTTGCCGCCCTCAAGCCAGAATTTAGAGGACTGGGCGAACAAATATCAAAGCTCCTGGTGGGCGGAGTACTGGAAAAAGTATGAGCTCTGGCAGAATAAGCTCGATGATGAGAAGCGTGGGAAGTACGTCGAGCAGATAATAACCCACTTCGCTAGGCGCATCCTGGAAGATAAGATTGATGGCATCATAGAGTTCATGGCATGGCTCCGCTCGCCCGAGGGTGCAATTGTTTACGGCTACATCTGGCGCCCAGAGTACGTCGAGGTGATGAAGAGCATCGCCCTCCGCGTTATGAATATGTTCCACAAGTCAATGTTCCTGATGATGTTCCAGGCCGCACAACAGCAGGGTCGGGAGTGAGTCGGGGGGCTGGGCTATGAGCGTCGAGCAGTTCATCGAGTACTACAATTACATCGGGCGCAAGATTGCGAAGCCGTACTACTACCTGCTCAGGGGCTTCGAGGAGTGGTTGGAAAATAGGGGTAAGAAGATTGACGCCTTCACGGCGACGGATGTAGAGATGTACATGGCCGAGCTGGCGAAGCAGAGCCCGCGCTCGGCCAACGTTTTCCTCTCGGCCATCAGGAAGTACTCAGAGTGGCGCGTCAGGAACGCACCGAGCGACGTGGCCTTCGTCAGGGAGCAGAGGCGCCTCTACGAGCTCAAAGGCATACGGCCCATAAAAGTCCCGAGGGTGATAAAGAAAGAGGCACTGAGCGAGGAAGAGCTGAAGCGCCTGCTCCTGGCCGTGAAGCCAATCCCAGAGCTCTTCGTCGCCACAATCGTCCACTTCTACTTTGGCTGGAGACCTATTGAGGGCGCCAAGTTCATGACCGAGGCCCGCATCAACTGGGACGAGGACTACATGGTGATTAAGACTGCCAAGGTCGGCAACGAGCGCATATTGGTGTGGCCACGGGAGTTAAGGCCGATTATGAAGGCGTGGCACCACTTTGCAACGACCAGGCTGTCGAGGATGAAGAGGCCCGAGGAGTGGTACACGAAGGCCATAAAGCCCGTTGGCCGGCGCCTGGGCCTAAAGGTGACGGCCAGGACGGCCAGGAAGACCTTTGAGACCCAGATGAGAAAGCGCGGGATTGAGCAGTGGGTCATCAACTTCGTTCTCGGCCACACGACCCAGATTCCGGACGTTTACACTGACTGGGACGAGCTCAGGAGCCACATAAAAATCATCATGACGCGCCTCCACTATATGTTGCCAATCCTCAAAGAGGTGATGGCCGAGTGAGTGAGGAGTATGACGACGTTATGGGCTACGATGAGGAGCTCGGCGTAATACCGGATACCAACGTGGCCGGTCTCTTCATCCGCGACTACATAACGCTGAATGGCCCTTCGTCGGCGTGGCAGATTTATAAGGCCTGGAAGAGGCACAAAAAGGCCCAGGGGCACAAGGGACCGTCGTACCAGTCGTTTTGGCAAAACTACATCTGGCCGCTGAAGAAGCTCGGGCTCCTGGTCGAGGTTGGCGAGGAGGCGCCGAGGTATGAGAACTCGCGCCCGCCGAAGCTGTTGGCCATCGGCGGGGACACCGAAAGCCCGGCCTGGTGGGACCCGAAAGGCTACCTATACGGGGCCGAGCCGAAGGTTCGGGCGCCCCGGGAGCCAGCCCAACGGGAGCTTGAGAACCCCGCCGTGGCTCGGCTTGTCGAGGAGTTCAAGGCGGCCATGGAGCGGGGCCGGCGGAGGGGGCGGGCCTAGCCCCCGTCGGCCCAAACCCTAATTTTACTACGTTTAATCGTAAATGGAAAATTGGGTAAAAAAATGTGCTTAAACTCTCTTTTTCCCCTCCAATAAACTCCAATAAAATTTGAAAAAATTTTTTAAAAAAATTCGCAGTTAAACACATGTGTTTTTCTATGCGGTTTTTTTTTGAAAACCGAAAAATTTATAAAGCTTTAGAACATTAAGAATATTGAGAGCGAAAGCGTAACGTTGGGCGAAAAGCCCGACGTTGCGCTTAATGAGCTCTGAGCTCATCGGTGAAGGTTGTGAATTGGTGCACCTCCACGGGAAACCGTGGGGGGAAGCCCCGAACCGGCCGGAACCGGCCGGCCGGCGATGACGGGGAGCAAAGGCCCCCGGTGGGGTTAGTCCAGAGTCTCGGCCCTAACCCCACCGGTGCCCACCGGCGACGGTGGGAAACACCGGTTTAGCGATGGCCGAGAACACCGTATCAGCGGTTGCCCCGTCACGGGGTCCAATCCGCCACCGCCACCCCCGACGAAAAGAATGAGGGGGTGGTAGCATGAAGAAGGAGATAGTAGTTAGTGGAACTTTTATGGAGATGCTCGTAGTCCGCTATTCTAC
>JAGHBN010000108.1 GCA_021160985.1 Thermococcus sp. | reverse complement strand
GGAAAGCCCCTCAAGAGAAACCCGAGCAGGGGCGAGGCGATAAAGCTCGCCAACGAGCTTGACAGGCTCTACTACCCTGTCTTCGAGAGCATCGCCGGCGTCCTGAAGAGGAACGGGAGGGTTGTGTTCGTATTCCCTGCCTACAGGCTGAGCGGGGGAGGGATATACAGAAAGGAAAGGAAGTGGCTCGGAAAGCTCGGCTTCGAGGTCGTTGGCAGGTACACCGACTACGAGGAGAGGCATAAGCTCGTCAGGGACATCCACGTGCTGAGGTACCGGGGTTGAAAATCGTTATAAGGAAACAGCAGATAGTTCTATTATGGTGGTTAGATGGGGAACATAGTTCTGAAAGTGCCCCCCCACAGTGGATGAAAAACTTGCAAAGCTTATAGCGGAGGTCATAGTAACTCGTTTGGAGAACCTCGAGCGGGTTAACGAACTCCTCAAGAACTCGGAGCTGACGGAGGAGGGGGCTATAGAGCTCGGAAGGAAAGCAAAAAAGGGACGGGGCGAGTACCTTGAAAGAAAGTATTCTTCTCGTGGCTAATACCAACGTGCTGTTCTCTTTCTTCGGAAAATCAACCACGACAAGACCTGGTACTGATTAATCCATCAATCTCTCGTGCTCCTGCTTTATGCACCTGTGGGCAACTGCGACTAGGCCGGCTTCCTTTGCCCTCTTGAAAGCCTCCCTGTTGTAGGTGTTGAACTGGAACCACACAACCTTTGCACCCTTCTTTATTGCCTGCTCCACGTAGTCCATCGTGAATTCCGGACGGAGGAAGAGGTCGACTATCTCAACCTCGTCCGGGATGTCGAGGACGCTTGGGTAGCACTTCCGCCCGAGGACTTCCTCGTAGTGGGGGTTCACGGGGTAGACCTCGTAGCCCTTCTCTAGGAGGTAGCGCATGACCCGGTTCGCGTCCCTTTCCGGCTTCGGGGAGGCCCCTACGAGGGCTATCCTGTGCTGTTTCGTCAGAATTTCTCGGACATCGTCGTCGGTCAGCCTCTCAACTGGCATCTTCCTAACCATTTTATCACCACCATGGGTTGGAGAAGAAGTTTAAAGCCCTAACTGAAACTTCTTCTGGTGGGAACATGGCGCTCTACGAGGAAACGTTGACAAACCGGACCCTCCAGATTATCCTGGTGGTTCCACTCCTCTCGCTGCTTGCCGGCCTCTACGCCACCTATTGGGCGGGTGAGGGCTTTGAGATAATGCTCGCTACCACGGTGGGGGTTGCACTCCTGATCCTGGACGTGATGAAGATTAAAATCGAGATAGACGAGCGCGAGCTGAGGATACGGGGTGTCCTCGGACTCATACTCAGGAAGACGGTTCCCATCGAGAACATAGCGGGGTTCCGGATTGGAGAGGGCTGGGTCTCCTGCTACGGGACGGTGCGCTTCAACCTGCCGGCGAAGGGCTGCGTCATCATACACCAGAAGAAGGGAGGGAGTGTTTCTTTCACGACCAACAATCCCGAAGAGGTCGCGAGGGTTCTGGCTATCCTCGGCGTTCCACGAGAACCTTAGTGCCCCTGACGTCTACTACCTTCACTCTCTCGCCTCGTCTGGCGGTTCCGTTCAAGCACTCCGCGCGCCAGAACTCGCCACGGACCTTAACGACTCCTTCGGGCGAAAGATCTTCGACAACTAGCGCCTCATGTCCTATTAAACTTTCTGGCCCCGTTTCTGGCCTTTTGACCAGCCCGCCTCGGACAACGAAGGGCACTATCAGGAAGTCCTTGAGCAGGAGAACCCCGATAACTGCTGCAACCGCGGACAGCGGCACGTCAATTCCGAGGGCTGGCAGGATCACCACGAGAAATATCGCGACTATTATCTCGTCGGCCGCGAGTGCGAGGAGCTTTGGGAGTTCGGAGGCTTTCAAGGCCTCCCCTCCATCCACTTCCAGTACTCGTTCAGCTCGATTATCGTCCACCACTTCCTCAGCTCTTCCCGCGCTTTCCTGTAATCGGGATAAAAGCGGCCTACAAGCTGCCAGAACTCCTTTGAGTGGTCCATGTGCCTGAGGTGTGCGAGCTCGTGGATGACAACGTAGTTTAAGAGCTCCTCCGGGACGGCTATGAGGCGGACGTTGAAGTTCAGGTTTCCCCTCGGCGAGCAGCTGCCCCACCGGGTCTTCTGGTCACGGATGAAAACCTTCCCTGGTTTCACTCCCATATTCTCCGCGTACTTTTCAACGAGCCCCTCCACCTCCGGCCTCAGGAACCTCTTCAGAAGGGCCATCATCTCGTCCGGCATTGGGGGCAGTGTCACGGTCTTGAAGCGTTCATGAACCTTGGCTCTCGTCCCGCGTATCACCCGGTAGAACTCGCCCTTGAATGGAAACCCTGAGTTTGCCATCTCCTTCAGGCCTTCAATCTCCGTGAGTTTGCCCTCTATCCACGCGCTGTGCTTTTTGATGAGCCCATCGACATCAAAGCCCCTCGGTGCCGTAACAACTATTCTTCCGTCCGGTTTCACCTCAACCCTCGCGTACTTCACCGGCCTCCATCTGACCTCCACTTTCATCCAACCACCTTTTAAGGAGAGTTTCGAACTTCCACTTATGAAGGTTAGGGTCATAACACGGAGGGCCAAGTCCATCTACACCCCCTCCCGAATTCCCGGCGTCGGGTGGAGCATCAACCAGTATGTCGGCTGCGCCTTTGCGTGCGAGTACTGCTACGCCAAGTTCCTGACGAAGTGGAAGGACTACGGGAGGTGGGGGAGCTGGGTCGAGGTCAAGATCAACGCGCCCGACCTGGCGAGAAAGCACGTTTCTGGGAGCGTCGTTATGTCCACGGTGAGCGACCCCTACCAGCCGATTGAGGCCGAGCTAAAGCTCACGAGAAGGGTTTTGAGGTACATGGACAAGAGGAACGAGCTCTCGATACTCACCAAATCGCCGCTGGTGACAAGGGACATCGACCTTTTCAGGGAGTTCCGGACGATAGAGGTCGGCCTCACGATAAACGGCTTCACCGGGAGGGAGAGGAGGCTCTTTGAACCGCTGACGCCGGTTCACGAGGCGAGGATTAACGCCCTCAAGGAGCTCCATGAGGCGGGTTTAAGGACCTACGTCTTCGTCAGCCCAATAATTCCTGGGGTAACCGATGTCTCAGCCATAGTTGAAGATACGAGGGACTTCGCGGACTACTACTTCTTCGAAGTGCTCAACCTCCGCGCGGCCGGGAGGGAGTTCGAGGAGCTTCTCCGGAACGAGGACCCGGAGAGCTACAAGGCTCTGACCGACGAGAGTGCCTTTGAAGAGTTTTTGTTGGGATTGAAGAGGGAGATAAAAGCCCTGGGTGTAAAAGCGGAGGGAATAGAGACCCACCAGAGGGGCTGGGAGTTCATAGAGCTGTGACTTACCAAGTTGGGGAGAGCAGGGGGCCACCGTAGGCCAGCCAGATGAGAAGTGCCGTGGAGAAGGGCACGGTGAACTCATCGTAGGCCGAAGGGATTGGGAGGCTCTCTAGGAGGGTTGCCACCACCGCGACCCCTATCGGGATGGACGGAGCAGGGTTCATATTGAGGACCCTGTGGCTGGCCCAGAGGACAGCCAGAGAAACTGTGAACATAGCAATGCTTCCGACTAGGGTTTTTCTCCGGTTCAAGGGATTTCTCGGCCCGCCCCGGAGCTGGCCGGCTATTGCGTTGAAGCAGTCTCCGAAGGTTGAGACCCAGAGGGCGGAGAGCGCAGCCGCCTCTGGAAATACGGTGCAGACCATGCCTGTTGTGACCCAGAAGAGGAAACTCCCGAGGTAGTTGTCCTTCTCGTCTTCCCTCGCCATCATTTTATAGCTGAGGTCGGCAATGGGGACCGTGAACTTCCAGCCCCTTTTCAGCTTGAGGTGCTGTAGGGTGTAGAGAAACGCCAGGAACCAAACCACGACCAACGTTACCCATTTGGGAGTGAAGAGGATTATGGGGCCCCAAGGATCCCCGGGGAAACGTGCCAGAGCTTTCTGATTATCTCCCTCCTGGTTAACCCCATGGTTTCACCGAAGGAGATGGGAATGGAAGTTTAAATCTTTACCTGATGACCGCGATGACCATCGAGTTGACGTTCGTTCCAGTTGGGCCGGTTTTCAGGAGAGCGCCTATTTTTTCAAGGGCCCTGTAGCTATCGTGGTTTTTCAAAACCTCCTCAACATCGATCCCTGCTTTCTCAAGCCTTTGAAGGGTTTCTCCGTCCACAATTCCTCCCGCCGCGTCGGTCGGCCCGTCCGTGCCGTCGGTGTCAAAGGCAGCCACCGTGGCGTTCAGTCCGGCTATCTTTCTGGCTACGCTGAGCGCGAACTCCTGATTGGGGCCTCCGAGTCCTTTGGCCTCTCCCACGGTTACCGTCCACTCACCCCCAAAGACGAGGACGACCGGTTTTTTGAATGGCCTGTTCCTCTTTGCCACCTCCTCCACTATTGAGCCCACTGCCAGCGCCACTTCCCTCGCCTCACCTTCGAGGGTAGTCGTCATCACAGCCGAGTTGAAGCCCAATTCCCGGGCTTTCCTTGCCACTGCCTCACAGGCCTTTGAGTTGCCTGCTATTATGAAGTTGTGGATATTATCAAGCATTTTTGGTGTTTCTTCAAGCTCCTCACGCATGCCCTTCTCAATGACTCTCCTGACGCTCTCCGGAACCTTTTTCCATATTCCCCTCTTTACGAGGACTTCGTATGCATCGTGGTAGGTTGTGGGGTCCGGTGCGGTTACTCCGGAGGCTATAGAGCTCAGGTTATCTCCGACCACGTCCGATACTATGAGGCTTATCACAGTCCCTTTTACGGCCTTTGCAAGTCTGCCCCCTTTGAGGCGGGAGATGTGTTTCCTGACGGTGTTTATCTCGCCTATGGTGGCCCCGCTTCTCAGAAGGAGCTCGTTTGTCCTGATGAGGTCTTCGAGACTCACACCCTCTGCGGGGTAAACGAAGAGGGCACTACCGCCCCCTGAGATGAGGGCGATTAGGAGGTCGTTCTCCCCAACCTTTTTTGCGAGTTCAAGGCCCAGTTTTCCGGCCAAGAGGGAGTTTTCGTCCGGTATTGGGTGGCCGGCTTCTATGACGTTGGTTTCCGGGCATCCCTTTCTGTAGCCGTACTTCGTGACGATTAGGGTGTTTCCGATGAACTCCCGCGGAATTATTTCAAAGAGCGCCCTCGACATTCCGCAGGCGGCCTTTCCAACCGCTAAAACGTGGATTCTGCCCTTAACATCGAATTTCCTTTCTCCCACGAGGAGGGTTTTCCCCTTGAGCTGAAGGCTATCCCTAACGGCCTTATAGGGGTCTCCTGCCTTTATAGCCGCCCGGATGAGCTCGTCAACCATTAGAGCTTCACCTTTACTGGTTTCTTGTTTCTTGAGGACTCGTAAGCGGCCAGGATTACTGCGAGGTTGAGCTTTCCGGTCTCCCCGTCTATGGGGACGGGTTCATCGTGAAGCACGGCTTTCGAGAAGGATTCCACGATTCCCCGGACGTCCGGCCTGTCCCAGTATATCTTCTCGGCTCTATCCTGGTAGACGGTGAAGTCCGGGTAAGCTGTCCTGACGTCGAGGAAGCCCTCCCTGCCGACGAGGTAGTACTTCATCTCGATGCTGTAGGAGTAGCCCTTTGGGTTGCCCCAGCCGGCCGTAAGAACTGCCAGAACTCCCTTCCTGAACTCCAGGACGGCAGTCCCTATGTCGTCCACGGGGAAGCCGTATATTTTCGCCCCTATGTCAGCGTAGACCTTTCTGGGAAGGCCTCCCGTAAGCCAGAGGAGGGAGTCAACACCGTGGGGTGCGGTGTCCATGAAGCCCCCGCCGCCGGACTTTTTAGCGTCCAGGAACCAGCTCATGTCGAGCCCCTGTATGAATATCGGCGGCTTGACGTTTTCTGATATGGCCTGTATGTACTCTAAAGGCCCGATTTCTCCTCCATCTATCATCTCCTTCGCCTTTATCAGGGGTTCCGTGAAGCGCGGGTTGAAGGGCAGCATGAGCTTTACGCCGGCCTTTTTGGCGGCCGCTATGACATCGTCCGCATCTTTGAGGTTCAGGGCGATGGGCTTTTCGAGAAGTATGTGCTTGCCCTCTTCAGCCGCTCTAATTGCGACTTCCTTGTGCCTGTAAGTTTCTATGGCGATGTAAACCGCCTCAACGTTTTCATCCCTAAGCAGGGCCTCGTACTCCCTGTAAAACCTCGCCCCGTACTTCTTCGCCTCAGTCCTTGCCACGTCGGAGTTCAAACCGTCGCCGGAGATGGCAACGAGCTTCGTTCTCCTGCCCCCTGCAATCACAGAGGCAAAGCGAAGTGCATGGGGGTGGGCGTAGCTTATTATTCCAAAGTTGAGCTTCTTCATATCTCCACCACCTCCCCGCGCCTCGCACTCTCTTTGGCGTTTTCGGCAATTTTGAGGGCAATCAGTGCGTCGTGGGCTGTAACCGCTGCTTCTTCTTTTCCGCGGATGCAGCTGAAGAAATGTCTCAGCTCCCTCTCGAATGCATCGGGGAACGTCGAGAGGAGCGGGGAGAACCTCGGCATCTCGAAGTTTGCCTTTGCAACGCCGACCACTGGGGTGTCAAGCGGGGTGTAGCGTATTCGTCCGTTCTTTCCTATTATGTCAACGTGGTGGTAGAATATACCGTAGCGCGATGGATAGGGATACGCCCAGCTGACCTCGGCTATCCCCGTCTTGCCGCCCTCGAACGTTATCATCATCAGGAAGTGGTCAAAGATCCCGTTTGCCCTCGCTTCTTCTTTGATGGACTTGCCGACGGCATAGACACTCAGAGGCTCGCTCTCGAAGAACCACCTGAGGAAGTCCGTGACGTGGACCCCGAGGTCAACCGCAACACCGCCGCTCTTCCTCTCGTCCCAGTACCAGTAGTCCTTCGGAAACGGCAGGTTTTGAACCTCGCTCTTCCTGATGTGCATCGGCAGTATGTTGCGCTTCTTTATGACCTCCTTCATCTGCATCCATCTCTTGTCAAACCGCCTCACGTGGCCCACGAATAGGTGCAGGCCCTCCTTCTCGGCGGTTTTTATCATCTTCTCGCCTTCTTCAACGGTGAGGGCTATTGGTTTCTCGACTATCACATGCTTTCCGGCCTTGAGCGTTTTTATGGCAAGCTCTGCGTGGGTGTACGTTGGTGTGAGTATCTCCACGACGTCCATGTCGAGGTCGAGGAACTCGTCGAGGCTCGTGAAGGCCTTGGCTTTAAACGCTCTCGCCCCCTCGCGGGCTCGTTCTTCATCAATATCCATACAGGCGACGACTTTTATACTTTCGATTTTTTTCAGGGCGTTTTTGTGGGCGAGGTTGAATATATTCCCGCATCCCACCACGCCGACTTTTAACTCCATGGCGGACCCCCTTAGATTGTTAAGGCGCTGAGATATATAATCCTTTTCAACCTTATTCAAGACAAACAACCTCAAATAGCCGTAAATTCACGATTTTCAATCGAGAGGAGCGTTGAGACGCTTTTTTCGTCGGAGGATGGGAGGGTAAAATTGGGGCTAAAAACCTGCAGGGGGCCCAATGCACCCCTGAGCTACTTCCTTGGGTGCTGGTAGAGTGCCCTGACTTCCTCCATTGAGGATATTTCATCTATTCTTGGCACGCTCCAGGCTCCCCTGCGGGTAGTTGAGAGCGCCGCCACAAGGTTTGCAAAGCGGCCTATTTTTTTGAGGTGCTCCTCCCCAATGGAATTTTCACTGAGCAGGTTTGAATAGTGAAGGCCTGCCAGCAGAGCGGCCATGAAGGCATCCCCTGCCCCGGTTGTGTCAACCGGCTCTACCCCATAAGCGGGAATGTGGAGTTTGACGCCGCCGCTCATCAGCTCGCTCCCGTTCTCGCCCAGCGTCACCGCGAGCAGATTAAAGTCAAAGTCTTCGAGCTCTATCCCGTTGTCTTTCAGGTATTCGAGTTCCCCGTCCCCGAGCTTGACAATATCTGCCAGTTCGAGAGCCTTCTCAATATCCTGGAGCGTCTCTTCCTCTCTTCCGCGCCAGAGGTCGGGCCTTATGTTGACGTCGTAGCTCAGCGGGACTTTGCCCTTAAGCTCCTTCAAAACCTCAAAGAGCGTCGAGCGGGAGGGCTCTCTGGCGAAGAGCACGGTGCCGAAGTGGACTGCTTCAGCCTTCTCAAGGGTGCTCATCTCCACGTCTTCACGCCTCAGGTTGAAATACGCAACGCCGTCGTAGAGGATGAACTCCGGTTTGGCGCCGATGAGCTGGACGAACACAACACCGGTGTGCTTCTCTGAATCGCGGGGCACGTACGTCCTCACACCTTCATCCCGGAGCCTATCCAGCAGGAAGTCTCCGAATGGGTCGTCCCCAACCTTGCTTACCAGTGCGCTCTCGACGCCCAGCCGTGAAACTCCAACGGCAACGTTGGCTGGGGCGCCTCCGGGGTGCTTCTCGAAGGACTTTACGTCTTTTAGCTTTCCCTCTTGGAGGGCTATGAAGTCTATGAGGACTTCGCCAATTGAGACTATCATAGCTATCACCGCAGGCAACGGCTTTTGATTGTTTCCTCCGGCAACCGTTATATACGTTTCCGGGATTGAGATAACGGGGTGTGTCCCATGATAGCCGTCGTTACCTTCACCGACCCGAGACAGACGGCCCTCTCGACCGAGTGTGAGAGGGTCCTGATGGGGAAGCACTCCGCTCTCATCGAGGAGCTTAGGAAGGCAGGGTTTGAAGTCCTTGACGTGAATGAGAGGCTCGGAAAATACGAAGCCCTAAAAGCCGGGAAGAACTTTGGAATAGACTCGATGGAAGAGAGCCTTAAGGCCGCTGAGATAATGGCGGGGAGCTCTGCTTCCGGAATAATCGCCGGCCTCTGGCACTGGACCGAGAGCAACCTCGTTACCGCGCTCGTGAGGGAAACCAAAAGGCCGCTACTCCTTTACGCCGATGACGACCCCGCGTGGGCGGGGACAACCTGCATTACATCGGTTGGGGCCTCTCTCTGGGAGAGCGCGGTGAACGAGTACGCGCTGAACCACGTCCGCCTGAAGGGGGACGTTGAAAAGGTTAAAGCCTGGGCCAGGGCCGTTGAGGCAGTCTCAAAGCTCTCAAGAAAATCAATCCTCCTCTGGGGTGCCCCGTACACCCTCGGAATGGAGCACCTCATGGAGGACCTTCCAAGGCTCAAGAGAATCGTCGGCGACTTCATAATGCTCGACCAGTACGTCCTCGTGAAGAAGGCGGAGGAGCTGCTCTCGGACGAGAGACTGCAGGTTCGCGTGGAGGAGTTCTACGACTGGCTGAATGAGAAAACGGAAGTCAAATTTGACAATGCCATGCTGACGCCCGAGGCGTTGAGGAGGCAGATAGCCCTCTATCTGGCAGCAAAGGAGAGCTGGGGCGAGCAGAAAGGCATTTCAGCCGTCTCGATAAAGTGCCAACCCGAGTTGAGCGAAATCTACGGTGTTACAGCCTGCCTGATTCCCGCTCTCTTCCCGTTCAACCTCGATGCCGAGGGTGAGAAAGAGGTAGTCCCGGCCACGTGTGAGGGCGACGTCAAGGGCACGATAAGCTCGGCGCTCCTCTTCTATCTGAGCGGAAAGCCCCCTCTCTTCGGAGACATAAAGTACGTGGATGATAAGGTTGTGATGATAGCCAACTGTGGCGCTTCATCGCTCTACTACGCGAGGATGAGCGAGAACCCCGAGGAGAACCTGCGGGCCACAACGATCCAGGGACAGTGCCAGGGAGCGAGCGGCGGAGCTTTAACCTACAGGACGCCGCCGGCCCAGTTTACTGTGGCGAGGCTAATACGCCGCGGTGGGGGGTACTACCTCCTGTACTTCCTCGCGGAGGGTCTTGAGATAACTGAGGAGATGGAGTCGAAGCTCAAGTGGGGCAAGCAGTGGCCGCACGCCGCCATAAAGAACCCGCTCGACAAAGAGAAATTCCTCAATGTGATGGGGGCGAATCACCTTTCCCTCGTTCCCGGCGACTTTAGAGAGGAGCTCCGCTTTGCCGCAAGGCTGTGGGGGATAAAGGCAGTAAACCTCGAGGATTCAAGGGCAGTTAAGTCCTTCCTTGGAGAAGAATGATGGGGCAACCGGCCGGCAGCGAGGCCTTGATCTTGGCAATGGCCCTCGCGAACTATTTCTTTTTCATCTGCGGGAGAAATAAAGGATCAGTCAAGCATCGCAAGTATTTTGTCCACCTCGTTTGATATTTCGACGTCGAAGAGATGTATGGTCGGCAGGAGCCACCGGAGGCGGTAGCTGTGGGCGTCGTCTTCCTCGCCGTAGTACTGGAAGACGAACCTTCCAAAGCCGGTCATGTCACGGTGGACGTCCCTGACGGCCCTGAGGACGCGCCTGACCTTCGGCGGATACTCTTCGAACGGCAGTGGGATGCCCTTCACGAAGACCCTGTCCTTGAAGAAGTCCGTCGTGAGGCCGACGCTTCCGACGTGCTTTTCGAGCTGGTTGAACTTCTTCCCAGTCCAGAAGCGGTGCAGGATTATCCTTGGGTCTTCCTTGGCGAGCGGGTAGTTGTTTTCCTCCGTGTCGAGCCAGCACTCAAGGTAGGGCTGGCCGCGTTCGATGACTATCCTCGCAAGGAGCCTTGCGTTCTTTGGAATCTCCTGCGGGGTCTCGCTGATGTGGTACTCCCTGCCCCTTTCGGTATAGGTCTCGCCCTCTTCGCGGGTTCCTGTTTTTGACACAAAATATGTCTCCTTCCCGTCTATAGTTCCGAGGTGCAGGTCGTAGCCCCATGCCTTTAAATCCTTGAATTTGAACCTCCTTTCTGCGGGAACGACTCCGGTATTTTCGACTATGTAGTAACCCTCGAGCATTTTTCATCACCAAATGTTATTAAAACTTTTTCAGGATTTAAACCTTTCCATGAGGGGTATCAAAAGAAGGCTCTGCAAAGGGCCCTGAGGATGTCCGAGTGGAATCGCAGTAACGCGCTATTCCTCCGGTATTACAAGCTCGATTTCCGCCCTTGTCTCGGGGTTCCTCAGGAGTTCAACTATCCTGCGGTCTATGTCCTTTGCGGCCTTGTTGGCCCTTATTGCGAGGGTTCTGGCGTCGATGTAGTCGCTCTTTCGGATCACCATCGAAAGCTCGTGGTCGAGGATCAGCCCTGGGCTCCCCTTGGCGACGACCTCGTCTACCAGGTCTCCCACCTTTATCCTTACGAGGAGCTTTTTTCCAGCCCTTAGGGCAGCTTTGAACTCCTCGCTCAGGTCGTTTATCCCCTTATCGGCCTCGATGCATAGTATGCAGTCGCCGCGGGGAGTGAGGTAGTCCTCCTTTGTGAACTCCAACGTGGACCTGTGGGTGGCTTTAACGTTCTCATGGCCCCTGCAGCGGATGACTTCCCTGAGCATGCCAACAGATACGCGTGGGGGTTTATAAGTTTCCGGTCAAATTCACGAAAACTTTTTAAGTATTGAAGGAAAATACTACGGTGGGTGATATGTTGAACTTGAGGCGCATCGTCGGCGGTCTTGTGAGGGTTCATGGGGGCTTTGCCATTGTAAGGATCAATTCTCTCGGGAAAGTCTATCCCGCAAAAACCAATGTTAATGTGCTTGAACTCCTCCGCAGGAGGCTTGGAGAAAAGTAGAGAATTTCTTTATTTTCCAGTTCTGGGAAAACTTTTAAAAGGGCTTTTATGATGTGAGTTACGGCTGTAAGGGTCAAGATACTGGGGTGATGGAAATGGGAAACATTAAGCAGACTTTCATCAAAAGGACTGCCCGTGAGCTGTTTGACAGGTACCCTGACAAGTTCACCAGGGACTTTGAGCACAACAAGAAGATGGTTGAGGAGCTCACCAACGTTACCAGCAAGACCATCAGGAACAGGATAGCGGGCTACATAACGAGGCTCGTCAGGATGAAGGAAGAAGGCAAGATGCTCTGAATGCTTATTCTTCGTTTTTCTTAGCTTTGGCTTTCTCCTTCTCCATCCACTTCCTAAAAGTCGTTTAGGTCTTCCAGTATCTTCTTGGAAAGTCTCGGCCCAAACTCGCGCATGAGCCTCTCGAACTCGTGCTGATCCTCCTGGGCTATCCTCCGCAGGAGGTTCTCTATGTAGGTCTCTGTCAGCAGGCGGACTTCCTCCAGCTCCTGTTTTGTCCTGACTATCTCCTCTATCCGTTCCTGTATTTCTGCCAGAAACGTCAGGAGCTCGTCTATCTTGGCCTCTGCTGGCCCGGTGGATTTTATGAGGGCTTTGGCCTGGGCATATTCTTGAGTCTCTCTGGGTTTCTTCGGCTCGTACATTTCTGTTCCGAAGGAGTACGGTGTTAGAAGAACTTCCATTCTAAAGCCTCGCTTTATCGTGTAGTACTTCCTAGGCCTGCCGCGTGGTATCTTCTCCACCCTGCCCTCGATCAGGCCGGCGCTTTCGAGGATCCTGAGATGCTCTAAGACGGCCTTCTGTCCGACACCGAGTTCCTGACTGAGCTCGCTCACAAAGTAAGGCCTTTTGGTGAGCAGGATGAGTATTCTCCTTCGGGTCTCATTTCCCAGTATGTCTAGGAGCCTTCCCATACTCTTATTTGACTCCATGATATCACCTCCCCTTTCTCTAACCTCATGTAAGAAAAGGTCGCTTTAAGTTTTTCGGTGAAACGGGGAAGAAGTAAAGAATCAAGGGACGACATGGTGCTCCCGGCACCGTGCCTCATAACTCTCGCTGCTTCCTATGAGGATTACGGGGGAATCCCTGGGGGCAGGTTTTCCGTCAATAAGGCGCTGGCTCCTGGTTGCGGGCTTCCCGCAGACCGTACATATGGCCGTGAGGTAGATTATGTTGTCGGCACGGACGAGGAGCTCCTTTGTAACCGGAAACGGGTCTCCCTTGAAGTCGAGATTGAGGCCGCTCGCTATGACATAGACTCCCCTGTCGGCGAGGCGGTTTAGGGTCTCAACGATCTCCTGCGGGAAAAACTGAACCTCGTCCACTCCAATTACCTCAAAGCCTTCCTCCAGGGTAATCCTTTCAATGAGTTCAACGCCCTCAGCATTGGTTGGGACGACGAAGGCATCGTATCTGAGGCCGTTGTGGGC
>JAGHBN010000075.1 GCA_021160985.1 Thermococcus sp. | reverse complement strand
ATGGTGGGCCCGCGGGGATTCGAACCCCGGACCTCCACCTTGTAAGGGTGGCGTCATAACCGTCTAGACCACGGGCCCGCCCGAAAATAGGGAAGGGGAGGGAGTTATAAAATTTTCTACTTTTCCACACCCCTTCTAACCTTAACCGCCAGCCCGCTCTCGAAGACCTTCAGCTCCTCGCCGTTGAGCAGTGTCTGCCCTGTTGCGAGGAGCTCGTCATTCTCGTTTACGACTAGAACCTCGTCGTAGGGCCTTATCGCCGGGTCTGCATCAAGGACGAACTTGGCGAAGACGTTCTTCCCGCGCCTCGCGAAGGGCTCAGCGTCGCTGTTGACCACAACACGCATCCTCGGGAACGGCAGAATTTCGTGGAGCCTCTTCGCCCCCTCGATGCCGAGGGTCAACAGGCCGTCCTCCACCCTGAATGTCGCGAGGTGCTTGCCCTTGGCCTTTACCTGCCTCGGCATGCCGGTCTTCCTCGAAAGCTCGACGAAAGCGTCCTTGAAGGCCTCGCCGGCCCCCTCCCCGAACTGGTACTCCGCAACGGCCATCACGTATTTCCTTGCCTCGCTCTTCTCCGGCTTCTCTATCGTGAAGTCCTCCTCGCCCTCGCTCTGGGCGAAGGGGTAGCTGAGCGAGAGGTACTTGGGAACCTCGCCGAATATCGGGTGCTCAACTTTCTCAGGGAACTTCTCCTCAACGCGTTCCGCCCTCTCTACGGCACGCTGGACTATGGGCCAGCGCATAGATTCTTCGCTCACTTTGAAGAAGGCGCTGGCCTTTGTAACAGGCTCGTTCTTCTCGAGGTAATCTCTGTACTCCAGCAGTCTCTTGTAGGCGGCAAACATCTTAGGGTGGCTCCGCGCCCTTTCATCGACAAGTTCCCATAGAGTTCCCTCCTTTATCGCCTGCTTGACCCGGTTCAGCTCCTCGTGGATTACCCACAGGTTGTGGAGGGCAAGAAGTCTCGCCCTCTCCTCCTTCGGCATCTCGCGGAGCTCCTGGGGAGTGTAGCGGGAGCAGACGGGACAGGAGCAGGGGAAGTATTCAAGCTCTTCAAGCCTCTTAGTTCCTTCAGGCGTCAGGTAGCGGTCGTCCTTGGCGTAGAGGGCGTAGCTGGCCGAGTCGAACAGGTCTATCCCCATCGCAACGGATAAAGCGAAAATCATAGGATGTCCTGCCCCGAAGAGGTGAACGGGCCTGTCCGGCCTCAAACCGAGCTTTGAAGCTATCACCACGTCAACCAAATCCCTGTACCTGTAGCTCTCCATCAGGGGCACTACGGCGCCGATTGGGTGGATTTCGAAGTTCATCTCGCTTAGCTTCTTGGCGGCATACGTCCTCAGGTCTGGGTAGGTGGATCCCTGAACGGCGGCGTTCATCGCTATTTTCTTTATCTCGGCCGTCTCCTTTGCCCGCTCAAGGGTTATCTCGAGGTCCCGGGCGGCCTTTTCGCGGGGCTCGTCTGGCGGGGTGGGGATGTCCAGGAACGTGCCTATGTCCACGCCTATCTCTTCCTGAAACTCGATTATCTCGCGGTTGGTTACCTCGACCTCTCCGTAGCGCATCAGCTGGAAGGAGCCGGAATCAACTTCAATGATGCCGTCGTAGTCAAGGAGCCCGTGGATTCCAAGGTTAAGGGCCTTCTCCCTGAGCTCCGGTGTCTTGTAGATGATGTATGAGTTCGTGATAATCATGTCAAATCCCATCTTCTTTAGTTCCTTCGGGCTAACAGTGAGCTGCTTTGGGTTTATGACGGGCATTATTGCCGGGGTTTCCACAGTTTTGCCGTTTACTGTCAGTTTTCCAATCCTGCCCGCAGCGTCTCTTGCCTTTATCTCAAACCGGAAATCGCTCATGAGTCACACCGTAGTGGTTTTGGGCCCTCGATTTTAAAAGCCTGCCGAGAGGAGTTTTATAATGAAGAACGCGAGAAGTCCGGCAAAGAGGGGGGCCTTTATCCAGCTCTTGGCTATGTCGAGGAGGAGTTTCTTGTTCACCCTTTCACCCTTGTAGATCCCGAGGCCGCTTATGGCCCCAACTATAGCCTGTCCCGAGCTGACGGGAAGCCCAAGGAGGTTTGCAGAGCTCACCGCGATCGCCGCTCCAAACTGGCTCGAAAACGCCGAGGTGGGGCCCAGGGGTGAGATGTCCTTTCCTATTGTCATTATAACTTTCCTGCTGAATGTGAGCGTTCCGAAGGTCATGGCAAGGGCTATGAATATATTTGAGCCGCTCAGGGAGGCACTCTGGGAGAGGCCTATGACGTTACCCAGCTCATTCGTTCCGAGGTTGAAGGCAGAGTATGCTGATGCGAGAAAGACGAGCCACTTCTGGGTGAGTTCAAGGTTCTTCAGGCCCTTTATCCTGGCAAGGAACGGCTTGTAGAGCCGGTAGATGGCTATCGACAGCAGGGCAGCGAGGAGGGGAGAGAGTATCCAGGCTGATACGATGCGGGCTATTGTAACCCAGTCTACGGGGAGTTCGAGGGCGAGAGAAGAGCCGATTAGGGCTCCGATTATGGACTGGGTTGTGGAAATCGGCCGGCCCCAGAGGCTGGCAATTGTGACTGCCGAGGCCGCACTGAAGAGGACGAGGGTTATCTGAGAGGGGCTCATACCTCCAGCTAACCCGGTGATGGTTCCCGAAACAGCGGAATGCCCTATAACCGTGCCCAGCGTGGTGAAGACCCCTATCAGCAGGACTGACTGCTTGAAGCCAATAACCCCTGAGCCGACGGCCGTGCCTACCGCCTTTGCGCTGTCGTTAGCTCCAACGGCCCATGCCATAAAGAACGCCGCTGAGATTACAACCCAGTCCATAGGTATCACTATAGTTTACATGTTCCTCAATAGTCTATATAGTTTATGGAGCTCAGGGTTGTGCATCTTAAAAGCTTTTCCCTCAGAGTCTTCCCGAGAGCTTCATACAGTAGCCGTACAGGTGGAGGGAGAGGTAAAATAAAGCCAGAAACCAGAGGATGACGGGGAAAAGGATGGCGTTTCTTATTCTTCCGCCTTCCACTACGGTCGGCACGAACATTGTCAGTGCCTCAAAGCCCCACCAGAGTAGGAGGGCCCACCAAAGGCCTGTGATGAGAAGAAGTGGCGGAAGGAGGACGTCAAGGGCGGCAATGATGTCCGAGACCACCATAAATGCCCAGTCCTTCGTAAAGCCACCTCCCATCTTTTTCATATCCCCCAGAACCCACCTCTTTCTCTGGCGCCACAGGTCACGGAGGTTTGTGGGCATCTCCGTCCAAACCCGCGCCCTTGGTGCGTAGACGACCTTTCCAAACTCCTTGACGGCTTTGGTCGTCGCGTAGTCCTCCACGATGTCCTCAACGAAGCCCCCTATCCGTTCTAGGGCCTTTCTTCTGAAGGCCGCTATCGGGCCGGGTGCGAGGCTGAGGTCATCGAGCTCTTTGGCGCGTCGGAACATGGCTATTCTGAGGTGCTCTATGTCCTGTAT
>JAGHBN010000118.1 GCA_021160985.1 Thermococcus sp. | reverse complement strand
GGAAGGGACGCGGCGGTGCTCAAGATTAACGAGGAGTACGGGCTAGCCTTTGTGGCGGACGGTAACCCGAACCACAGCTACCTCAACCCCTACCACGGCGCGATGGGTGCCGTTGCAGAGGTCGTGAGGAACTTAGTCAGCGTCGGGGCCAAGCCTCTGGCGCTTGTGGACAACCTCAACTTCGCCTCTCCTGAAAGACCAGAGGTTTACTGGAGCTTCGCCGAGACTGTGAAGGGCCTTGCCGACGCGGCCAGGGCCTTCGGCCTCGCCTACGTCAGCGGGAACGTCAGCTTCTACAACGAGGTCGTTGACAGGCCGATAAAGCCCACCCCCGTGGTTGCCGGCCTCGGGAAGGTTAAGCTTGAGGAGATTCCTTCAGGAGGCCTTGAGGAGGGGCTCCTAATCGGCGTCGTCGGCCTAACGAGGGCGGAGCTCGGTGGCTCCGAACTGCTCACGAGGCTTGAAGTTGATGGGGCTTTACCCCGCGCGTGAACCTGGAGGAGGAGAAGGCCAATGCTGAAGGGGTTCTCAGGGCGGTAAGGAAGGGCCTCATCAAGGCCGTCCACGACGTGAGCAGGGGAGGAATGGTCGTGGCACTGGTGGAGATGGCCGTGGCGGGAAACACCGGCTTTACTGCTGACCTCTCAAAGGTTCACGCGGAGACATCGAACCCCCTTGAAGTGGCCTTCAGCGAGAGCCACGGGCGCTACATAGTGGCCTTCCCCGAGGAGAACCTGGACGAGCTGAGGGGCCTGTTTAAGCACTTCGCGGTCGTAGGAAAGGCCGGCGGAAATGAAGCTGCCGTCCTGTGGGACGGAAGGGAGCTCCTCAGGAGGCCCCTCCCCGAGCTGAAGGCCGTCCACGAGTCCCTTCCAAAGCTCCTGGGTGAGGAGGAATGAGGGTAGCGACATATGCCTCTCACTCCGCCCTTCAGATTTTGAGGGGGGCGAAGCAGGAGGGCTTTGAGACTATAGCTTTCGGAAAGGCCCGGGTTAGACTGCTCTACACGAAGTACTTCCCTGTGGCGGATTACTTCATCGAAGGGGCATACCCGGAGAAGGAACTGCTTGAGCTCGATGCCGTGATAGTTCCAACCGGCTCCTTCGTGGCGCACCTCGGCGTTGAGCTCGTCGAGAAGATGAGAGTTCCCTACTACGGCAACAAAGAAGTCCTGAAGTGGGAGAGCGACCGCTCGCTGGAAAGGCGGTGGCTTGAGAAGGCCGGGTTGAGGCTCCCGAAGGTCTATGAAGACCCCGACGACATAGACGGGCCGGTGATTGTCAAGCCCTTTGGGGCAGGAGGAGGAAGGGGCTACTTCCTGGCCAAAAACAGCGGGGACTTCTGGAGAAAAGCTGAGAGGCTTGGCGTTAGGGACAAAGAGGACTTGGATAGGGTTCAGATTCAGGAGTACGTGGTGGGCGTCCCGGTTTACCCCCACTATTTCTACTCCAAGCTCAACCGCGAGCTTGAGCTTATGAGCGTGGACAGGCGCTACGAGTCGAACGCCGACGCGATAGGCAGGATTCCGGCGAAGGAGCAGCTCGGCCTGGAGCTTGAGACGAACTACACCGTGGTGGGCAACATTCCGATAGTTCTCCGCGAGAGCCTGCTGATGGACGTCATTGAGGCCGGCGAACGGGTTGTCAAAGCGGCGGAAGAGCTCATGGGCGGCCTCTGGGGGCCTTTCTGCCTTGAGGGGGTCTTCACGGAGGATATGGAGTTCGTGGTCTTCGAGATTTCGGCCAGGATTGTGGCTGGGACGAACCCCTTCGTGAACGGCTCCCCCTACAGCTGGCTCCGCTACGACTACCCCGTCAGCACCGGAAGGCGGATAGCGATGGAGCTGAGGGGGGCGCTTGAGGAGGACAGGCTCGGTGAAATTTTGACGTGAAACTGTCTAATCTCTCCCCGGATAAGTTTATAAATTGACTTCCTGATGGTTGGCAAAAAGGTGGTGCCCATGTGGGAGAAGTTCATCGGGGAGAAGGTTGAGGAGATTAGGGAAACGGTTGGAGATGGAAGGGCAATTATAGCGCTCAGCGGTGGCGTTGACAGCTCTACTGCGGCGATTCTAGCACACAGGGCGATAGGGGACAGGCTCCACGCGGTCTTCGTGAACACGGGCTTCCTCAGGAAGGGTGAACCGGAGTTCGTCATAAAGACGTTCAGGGACGAGTTCGGGTTAAACCTCCACTACGTTGGCGCCCAGGAGAGGTTTTTTGAGGCGCTTAAGGGCGTCACCGACCCGGAGGAGAAGAGGAAGATAATCGGCAGGGTCTTCATCGAGGTCTTCGAGGAGATCGCGAAGGAAATCAACGCTGACTTCCTTATCCAGGGCACGATAGCCCCTGACTGGATAGAGAGCAAAGGCAAGATTAAAAGCCACCACAACGTCGGCGGCCTGCCCGAGAGGCTCAACCTCAAGCTCATAGAGCCGCTCCGCGACCTCTACAAGGACGAGGTCAGGGAGCTGGCGAAGGAGCTTGGCCTCCCTGAGAAAATATACAACCGCATGCCCTTTCCGGGGCCGGGATTGGCAGTTCGTGTCCTTGGAGAGGTCACACCGGAGAAGGTGGCCATCGTAAGAGAGGCAAACGCCATAGTCGAGGAGGAAATCGAGAAGGCGGGGCTTAAGCCCTGGCAGGCCTTCGCAGTCCTGCTCGGCGTCAAGACCGTCGGCGTTCAGGGCGACATCAGAGCTTACAAGGAGACGGTAGCGGTTCGCGTCGTTGAGAGCCTCGACGGCATGACTGCCAACGCGATGAATGTACCTTTTGACGTCCTCCAGAGAATTGCCTTCAGGATAACGAGCGAGATTCAAGAAGTCGGAAGGGTGCTCTACGACATCACCAACAAGCCCCCCGCGACGATTGAGTTCGAGTGAAGGTTTATTTATCTTCGTTTCCAACTTTAACCGGTGAGAGTATGGGCGAAATCATAGAGGTCATATATGAAAACGGGGTGCTAAAGCCCCTCAAGCCCCTCAGGCTGAAGGAGGGCCAGAAGCTCAGGGTGAGGATTTACAGCGGGGACTTCCTTGAGCTTGCGAGAGAAATGAGGAAGAGAGTGACGCCTGAGAGGTTTAAGGAGGATCCAACGGACTACCTCCTGAAGCTCAGGGAGGAGGAGACATGAGGGTGGTCATTGACACATCGGTCGTGTTCCATCTATTCTCCAGCTTCTATCCAGAAAGGATTGAGGTCGCCGAAAGGCTCATAGAACATGCACAGCTCGGCTCCATAGAGCTCTACGCCCCAAGGCTGGGGGAGGTTGAGTTCGTCGCTGTTCTTTCACGATACTTTGACCGAGAGCAGGTTGAGAGAGCCCTCGCCTATTACAGCGAAATAGTCGCGTGGGTTCCAGAGGAACTGCTCATCGAGGAGCTTCGGGAGGTAGCTTTTCAGACCCACCACCGAGCGTCTGATATCTATTTTATCGCAACCGCACGCTACCTCAATGCAGTCCTCGTGACTAACGATAGGAAGATGGCCGAGCTGGCCAGGTCTCTCGGATTGGAAGCTTTCTATCTTGTTGAAGAGAGCGACAAGTTCTTTAAACTTCTGGAGGTGAGCTCATGATAGTCATAATGGACAACGGGGGCCAGTACGTCCATAGGATTTGGAGAACCCTCCGCTACCTCGGTGTGGAGGCCAAGATAATCCCCAACACGATGCCGCTTGAGAAGATAAAGGCGATGGAGCCGAAGGGCATAATCTTCTCGGGTGGGCCAGACATCAACAAGACCGGCAACTGCCCGGCAATACTGGAGCACTACGACGAGTTCAACGTCCCTATCCTCGGTATCTGCCTTGGCCACCAGCTCATAGCGAGGCACTTCGGCGGGAAGGTCGGTAGGGGTGAGAAGGCCGAGTACAGCCTCGTTGAGATTGAAATCCTCGAAGAGGACGACCTTTTCAGGGGCTTTCCAAAGAAGTTAAAGGTGTGGGAGAGCCACATGGACGAGGTCAAGGAGCTTCCCAAAGGCTTCAAGCTCCTCGCGAGGAGCGAGACCTGTCCAGTTGAGGCTATGAAGCACGAGAGCCTTCCGATTTACGGCGTCCAGTTCCATCCCGAGGTCTCCCACACGGAGCGCGGGGCCGATATTTACCACAACTTTGCGGAGCTATGCGTGGAGCTTTAGTCCGGCCACCCTACCAAAAATTTTTTAAAGTTCAGGTCATTACTAATATAGGTGATATTTTGGGTCACACACTTTATTATAAATATGCCTGCGGGAGATGGGAGGATCTTAAGAAATTCCTCCGGGAAATCTCTGAAGGCCTCAGCCTGGAGGTATCCGAAGAAGAGGAACTAGTGATCATCAACTCCCCTCATCCAGGAGTGGAAGCCCTGATAATACGGAAAAGCGGAGAAGAGTTCGTAAAAACAAACAAAATAGAACCGTATCATTCACTCTACAGGCTGATAATTCACTCACTGGCCTTCTTTGGTTCGCTGGAAGTCTGGGAGGACTGAGACTCGAGGTAAACCTCGAGTATCCTTGAAGGAACGGCCCCCCTCAATTTTCTGTCCTCCAGCAGAAGTTTTACGACCCTCCCGGGCTCTGCGTCCGGAACCTTTTCCACCCAGTAGTGGCCGGGCTTGGCGTTGGCCGCTATGTCATCGTGGACAAACACCTTTACAAGGTCATTCCTTACCTCTTCAATGACACCGTACGTGTACTCCCTTCCGTATCTCTGCTTGAAGTACCACCTAAAGATCAGAACTACAACCAGCACCAAGACAACGTAAGCCATGTAGTGCTCTATCCTGAGAGTGCTCCTTCTTAAAATCTCGTAACCAAAGAAGGACGCAAATGAGACTACCGAAATCCCGTAATAAAAAAATCTGTAGGGCTCAGGGTCCAAAAGGAAATGCCCATGACGCACCAGGGTATACCTCTCAGCCCACAGCTCGAGAATAAAGGCCAGGGCCAAGAGGGTTGGATGGGCCCTGAAAATTATCAGGAACAGGGAAACAATCAAATAAGTGAGGAAAACAAGCTGGAGCTGGAGGCTGAGAAACTCATTAACCGTTAGCTCTTTTTTCACGAACTTTCTCAAAACACGGAATTCCGGAGGCTGTGCTGATGGACGGGGAGTTATCAGCTCTCGAATTTTAGTCGGCAACGTTTCAACTGCTCCGCCCACGTTATAAAGGAAATCCAAAAAATTCATGAGTTCATCCCTCCCAAAGCAGGTCCTCAATTACTTGTCTTCTGACAAATACCATCTCCGCTGTTCTCCAGTCCAGATAGAAGTTTTCATCGATTATCATGGAGTTAACTCCGCCGTTTGCGGATATCCCCAGGACCTTTTTAGCGTTTGGATCGTCAGTGGGCAGATTCTTGTAGTCTAAGTATATAAAGTCGGCCGCAGGACGCTTTCTAACTATAAACGCAATGTTCGGCGGCAGGTTCTTTGGAAGTATGAAGCTGACGAGCCCTATCGGGTACTTCACCTCACCATAGATGCGCCGCTGGAGCTTCGCTGACAGCCTCTCATAGTACTCCCAATTGACACTCCTCCCGGTTCCCGGGTCCAGGTGTTCGAGCCTCTCAAGGAAGGATGGCGCACCATCAACACCGAAATACTTCCCGTCCTCGACACACGTTATAAACGGCTGTACGTCGTAAACCCTGTCCTTCTTCGAAAGCACCCCCCCTTGAGGTTTGCTTTCTGGAGCCGTGAGCACATTAACCGATGTTTCCGAATATGCTGGGAAGGCTACAATCCAGTCAAAGAGCGCCGTGTTGTTCATAGCGTTGTCAACAACGGCCCATAGGGATACCGGCCGGCGGTTCGTCACTACCGAGGCCAGTGTAGTTGGATTTGTATTGGGCTCATGCGTAAAGGAAACACTTCCTCCCGAGACGGTGACCTGATACCTCTGAGGAACACTCACATCTGAAAGCACCAATGTCTCATTAAGTATCTGTGTCCAGTTCCTCAGTATTCTGATCGCTCCCGTTCCACTGTCCACGAACTCGAGCTTTTCCCCCTGGGTGGATGACTCCCACTGGATGTTTACAGTGAGTTCGTCCTCGTTGGGGAGTAGCCTTCTAACGAATACCCAGTCAAAGAGAGCCCCCCTATTCGCATTTCCGCTATCGATAACTAGGTAAATGTAGTTCAATGGCTGGCTTATCGAAACCGGGAAAAGGTCATATATGTTCACCCTACCTTTAGTGAGGTCGAGGAAACTCACAGAACCCTCAAAGAATTCCCTAACCTCGTAAGTGTGGAACTGGGAGTCGCCCCTGTACTCATCTATGACATCGTTCCTAGCCCACCACGTTGACAGCGTCCAGCCTCCATTCCGCTGCTGCCTCCACCCCGCCCAATGAATGGCCAAGTTGTCATCATTCTTCATATCGTCGGTGAACAACTGTTCCTGAAGGTATCGCCGCCATCCGTATGGTCTACCCCATAGGCTTCCATCCCAAACGGCAACACCGGCATCCCAATCCCGAGCGTTCGAAAAAGTGGGTTTCATTCTGAACCTGACCGCAAAATCATAGTAAATATTCAGGGGATCCATATTCCGCATAGAAAACAGACTGCTTCCTCCCACCAGCTCGACGACACTGTTTGAAGCATCGGGGATTACCTGGGCTCCCTGGTTGTATGGGTCGATATCCCACTTTGAGAGGGTCTCGTTAAAGTCATCAAAGAACGGGAAGACTGCGTCTCCGTCCCCTCTAACGTAGGGGCCCGTGTTATACGATATCCTGAACGCGGTCTTATACTTGGCAGCAAGCAGATCCCATACCAGTTCAGCCTTTACCCATATCAGCGCTCCAGTATCGTTCCAGTACTCTACCCAGAACGGGAGAGGATTGCCAGCGATGTCATAGACCTGTATCCTTGCCCGGTTGTTGGAGTCGTGGTCAATCATCTGGGCTATGGTTGAATTCAGCTGAACGGGTATCTGAACGTTGTCCAGTGAGGGGTAGTAAAGCCAGTGAGGATAGCTCACGTTCACCACCAGATCCCCGCCAGAAAGCATGCTATCCCACGAAACCCCAACGCCGCCGTTGAAGGGTGTAGTCCCCTGAGATGCTCTAAGCTGATACCTTACGTAAACAGTGCTCCACGAAAGATTCGTCAGAAAGCTCTCCTGCTTTTCTCCAGCAGGGAGGCTGAAGGCGGACCTGTAGTAGGGAAAGATTCCAATGTTGCCCCAGCTCACATATGACGGGTCTGTGGTGTAATAAACCGAGTACTCGCTCGTGTCCGTGGTGTTCAGCCATATCAGGATTTTATCGTCTCCCCAGTACTCTATCCAGTATGGTACCAGCTCACAGGTGTCCCTCTTGTATATCCTTATCGACGCCTTGTTTCCACTGTGAGCGGCATCTTTGAAGGGCGGATTAGTAAACACGAGAAGTGTGAGCGTGTTTGGATTGGCAGGCAGGGTGAAATTAACCCTGCTTTCCATGAGAGTATTGCACCATACACCCGCTCCTCCAGACCCAGAACTCTCAAGTACCATTACACCCATGTCACCGCTGTTTACCACATCCCTCGGCGAAACGGGAACACCGGCCACAGTGGTGTTGCAGAGGGCAGGGGCATTCACGCTAGCCGGGCACTCCCTCCCAATGACGTAACCAAGGACGTTCTCCTGCTCCAGGTACGTGTCATAATAGTAGATGCTTCCTGTGCGCGGACTGCTGAACATGGGGGCTGAAAACCGGCTAAGGGTCGTTGGATTAATCGCGTCGCCCTCAATCATTGTATATGGGGGAGTTAATTCTGGAAACGCATACTCACACGAGTACACAATTCTCGACAGGCGGTGGTTGGACAGTACTGGGAATAACGGGTCCTCTGTCCCCTCAACGGAAAGGATAGCATGCGCCGAACCCTTCCTTGGTAAGGGCCCCTCATAAACCACGTTATTCGAGCCGTCCACGATTTTTATTTGGGAGATATTGGCCATTACAACCACGTGGAAAGAGTCCAGCTGGCCGACGATTATGTTGGTGTTTCTCAAGACCTCTTCAGTGGGGGTCTCGATGTAATAACCCTGCTTTCTCAGCTCAATCTTCATATTGTTTATCCAGTCTTTTATCGTGTTGTTTCCCATGAACTCCTCTATTGTGGGCTCCCAGTCTTTCCCGGATATAGCCCCAGCCCTGAAGTACGGATAATCTCCCTCCATTATAAGGGTTGATATTGCCCTGCTGGCGTTATCAACGGGCTGTTCGCTCACCACAAAGTCAACAGTAAGGGCCAGTGCCCTTTTTGCCGAAAGCTGAAGCACGTTTTCGAAATCCTCTTCAAGGTAAGAAACAATCCTAAACGTTCTTTCGCTTTGCATAAGCTCAGCCTGATTACCGAGTATAGAGTAAGAAACACTCTCATACGTCGCCACCAGTAAAAGAAGCGGTATCAGCAGCACAAGAGCCGTGGTATTTATAAGAAAACCCCTCCGCTTCATCAGTTCTCCCTCCACACACGCAGTGTTATTATGATGGGACCTATAGAGGTGGGCACTCCCTCCACGGTGGCAAAGTCTATCTTGGTCTCCTCAAGATTGACAAGTAGGGGCTCGTTACACCCGTCTCCTCCAAGTTTCTCAAACAGCCTCAAGATCGCATCATCAACCGCATAATTCTCTGGATCCAGCTCACATGCCGTTATGTTAGTGTAATATCCCTTAGAAACTGCCGCGAAATCGCCTACAACAATGGAAGACTCTCCTTGAGCGCCTTGGTAGGTAAGGTTGTAAGCCCGAATTCCCCTATCGTAACCCTGCATCAACATAGGGAAAACTTTATCGTAGGAGGCATATGCATCGAGGAGATACGTGACCTCTCCCGTTGTGAACTCTTTCGAGATTACGTAATCCGTCCCCGTTTCAACGCGGATGTAATTATCTCCCGGTGTAATGGGCTCATCTATGGGATTGCCGGCGTTGTCAGGGACTCCCCTAACGACCCCCCACCTCGTAAAGGCCGGGTCAGCGAAGGGCCTATCTGGAGAACAACCCGCCCCGTGACAGTAGAGCACGTGCCAATTTGAGAACCCAGGAGATATCTCGAACTTCTGAGCGTTGTCCTCGTATGATCTCACGTGGTGCAGCCTTACTATATGAAGCTTGGTCCATAACGGAACGGCCACAGTGGGAACGTTGTATCTCCACTCCAGCATTGTGTAGAAATTTGTTCCGTAGAGTGTTTCAGCATACCTGCTCCCAACCACATTGTCTTGGTTTATTTCCCTCGTGATATCAATAGAATAGGAACTCGACGCCACGGACGGTGTGTAATCCACGAATATATAAGAGCCGGCGTAGTCTAAGGTAACGTTTCGGCCAAAGTCCCGCCCCGGTGTCACCGAAACCCTTTCCCCATTATTGTAGGGCATGCCAAAAGTGACGGCAAACCACACATAACTCTTCGAGAGGGATTGCCAGTCTATTCCAGCCGTGGCAAGTTTGCTCGTGATGACTTCCCACGACCAAATGAAAGTGTCATTTCCACGAGGGTCCCCATACCCAATGTCAACACGTTTGTCGAGGTACGTTAAGTATAGCTGGGGCAGTTCTCCAATCAAATCAGCACCATCTATTTTCACCGTCACAGACATGTTTGAGAGATTACCTGCTATGAATACCGCATTCTCCACCTGGAACGGGTGATTGGTTGTAATCTCGTCAAAGTGGAAGACGTGGGGATAGTTGAAAGTATTCATCTGAGATGTTTTATACTCCAGTCCAACGAAGGAGTTAGGGTGGGTGCCGCCGACGTAGTATGAACCATAGCTCCAGCTGCCCCCTGGATTGTATACCCTAATCTCAAAGACGTGTCTTCTGAGATTGGAATGCCTCCTTAAGATTTCAAGCATGTTGCATGTGTTGGGGTCAGAGGGGTTGGAATCTTCGAGAACCTCCCACTGGGTGTAGAGTACAAATGTGTTCGGTTCAAACTGGCCGCATTTAACAGGTTCACCGTCTATAAACAGCTGCATGTAGGAGCCAGGTGAAAACCACCGGGGCTGGGGGAACCATTTTACCTTAATTATGTTGGCATCATATGGGAGGGGATTCTCCTGCTCATTTGGAATCACCATCTTTACAACCGTGTAGTCCGTTTCATCAGGTGCGTAGGCAAAGGCCGAGCTTCCAAAGTACACATAGGAGGTAACCTTCGCCCGAAGCTTGCTCAGATAGGCCCTTGCTATGTATCCCTTAGGAGTCTGATTGTAGGCATAACCACTTATAACAAGTGTTGCCGGAGAAACCTCAGAAACGTTGGTTATGGCAGTGTTATTGCTGAGTATTTTGGAAACAAAGGGCCTGGAGTAGTTGTACGGGCCCGTGCCGTTTGCAGAGATTATCATCTCATAGGAATACCCCTTTAAGAGCCTGTCAAGCACGTACTTCATGATAACCATTGCCCTCCGCCTGAGGCCCGGGAATTTCGGCTCGAGGGCCCAGTAGGTTGACATTATCTCCACAGGGGTCATGTAAGGATCAACAAACCTTGGATCAAGTACAGGAACGTCCTTACTGTCGTTAACCCATTTCTCTATTATTGAAGCGTTTGTACTCTCCCATTCGGCTATTACTGCGGGGGGGACTACTTGGACAAGGGGCGTGGTGCGAAGGACGTTCAACGTATCCTCGGCCAGGTACTTTTCCTCGATTCTCTGGCTGCTAGTGTACACATTCAAGCTCTGGGACTGAATTGAGACTATGCTTGTAACCATAATCAGCACTAATATAACGGCAAGGAGTGCATCAAGGGTAAAGATAAAGCCCCTCCTCTTCATGAGTCATCCCACACCCACAGCTGTACTACAACCGGCTCGACCCTCGGGGTGAGGAACGGACTTATGTCCCCCCCGTCCCTGAGGAATACCCACGGAGCATTTGATTCATACATCCAAAGGGACACAATCTTTCCACCTTTATACGGGTCGAAATCTTCAAACAGGTCGTTCCACGGAACCAGGAGAGTGCCTCCGATACCCTTGTAGACTCTGACCAGATATGGACGGTCCTCGGTCTTCACCCACATCGCTCCCGCCACTATATTGTTTACCCTCCAAACGCCCAGCACTTTGAGAGTTGAACCGTCAACCACCATAAAGAGGGCATAAACACCGTTCTGGTCGGGCAGGGTTATGCTCAGCGTGTAGTATGCAGGAATCGGGAAAATCAGGGTACCGGAAAGGATATTGATCAGCCCTCCTGGAGTTACGTTTTTCTGTGAATCATACTTGAGCAGCACCATCGCCGTCCTTCTCTCAGAGAATTCCACCCATGGAGAGTTCTCCCTTGATTCCATAGTGAGATTCATATCGGGGTTCACAATTATGGTGTCGTTTATTTTGACAATGGCCTTATAGAGCCCGGGTAGGACGTTGCTGAGGTTACCAGCTCCAATTTCACTCGTGATATTGGTAGGGAAGGTGTAGTTTGCCGTCGCATTAGTAACGTCCAGAGGCAATCCACCGGCCCAACATTCAGGCATGGGCTCCTGCCAATCATTGGGCGGGAGGTACCCATCTATAGTCACCGTGACGCCGTTTGGTTTCCTATCTGGAATTATGTTGCCCTTAACTACAGTCTCAAATTCGGAGAGCGTCACCTGCACCCATTCCGTACCATTGAACTTGTACCAAGAATCAGCATTCCACGGATCGCTAATGGCGACATACCAAGTACCGCCGTATTTAACGTAGAGATTGCCGGGGGAATATCCGCTTATGCCGATCGTAACAGTAAAGCTCTGGCCGGGATCAAACAGGGGGGCGTGAGTGCTGTCCCCAAATATGTACATGTCGTGGGCAACATCAACCCTTCTCGTTCCACCTCCAAGCACGATAAGCGCTCCCTCTATGAAAATGTCACCCTCTACATGAACTGTTACTGCTCCCCTTACTATCCAGTCCCCTTCTATTGCGAGATAAGGCTCATCAATCCCAATGTTCCCTGAACCTGAGGATGTGGGGGGATAGTGGCCGATGTCATAAGTAACAGAGCCCCTGCCATCCAAGTCCCCAATGACACAGAAAGATTCACTGTCTACAACGTGGAGACTACCGGTCACAAGCAAAGGATCACAGAAAGAAACTGCAGGATAATTTAGGTCATATTTCTTATTACCGGCAACCTTACAATCACCCGGCCACGACATAAACTCCCAAAAAGTAGTCCCTGTGATCGTTGGATCCCACAGGTAAGATACGTTAAAATCCCACTTGCCCTGGAAGAAAAGAAGCTCGAAGTCTTTGTCGTTGCACATCTTTACCAAAGAGGCTTTGACAGCAGAGTTGTTATTTTCAACTTCATTTACCAATTTCAGCACTTTTTGATACACTATCCCGCTGCTCCTATTGTCGGCAAGCCCGACGACCCTAACATTTGAGGGATCGTCAATCCAGTTGGCCGGCTCTCCAGGGCTTTTAATCAGCACATCGAGCATATTATCCGCTATGTTTGCCCTCTCGTACCAGCCAACCATGGAGGTGATTTCATTTCTGAGCCCCTCAGATGTAGCCGTAACCGTTCCGAGCATTAAGATGACAATGACGAAAGCTATCATAGCATCAAGGGAAAAAACCTGCCCTCTCCTCTTCATCCGGTCTCACCCCTAACTTTCACTACGATTGTGAATTTTTTCCCACCGAAGTACAGGTAATCACCGTCTCTCCGGACATTCGGCCGCGAGGAGATGTAACGCAGTATGTATTCCTTTATGCTTGACTCCATAAAAACCCGCTCAGTTTCGGGGAAGACCTTTACGGAGGAGATATTAACCGTTATCGAGACCTCGCTCCCAGCTTCCACAGTTTTCAGCCTTTCAAAGGACAGAAAGGCATAGGAGTAATTGGTGTATACAAAAACCCCATTTAGGGGCTCGTGAAGGTCATCCAGAATTACAACACCTTCATTCAAATAGTCGCACGCGGAAGAAGCGGCATCCCTAACGTACACGTCCATAGTGGTTACAGTTGATGATTTCGTGTAGGAGGAGGTGATTACAACTACACCTGCGAGTATTATCGCTAGTATGAAGAGCACTTCAAGGGCAGTCTGGGCCCTACGGCGAGACCTCAACATCTACCCTGCCCTCCGCACTGTTGTATGTGGCGACTATCCAGAAACTCTCCTTACCAGGGTAGAGCTTGATCACGCTTTTTTCGTAGATGGGGACCTGGGACTTTATTTGAGTGTAGAACTTCTTCCCCCCTACTTCGCCCGCAATTGCTATGGTGTTGGTCGAATTATCTAGCAAGACCTCCACGTAATCCCCCGGCCGGAGATTAAACGGGATTTCCTTTCTAACCCTGAACCCATCTCCAAGCCCGTACAGTTTGGCCACGCTGTCCCTAATGTCCACCGCAAATACCTTGGCTTTTGTCGTCAGGTCGAACGTCTCAGCCTGGGTTTTCTGGGTCGTCCCAATATATACTAAGTTGAGGGTCAGGATTGATATCAGAGTCACCGCGAAGAGGAAATCAAGACTTATCTGGCCCTTTCTCATGGTCATCCACCAGGGTTTATGTTTATGCGGAGGGTGCCCTCAGTGGAGTTGAACTTCCAGCTGTCCGGCTTGTCAGGATCCCAGGTTACGACTATTTTGAGAACTGGGGGAAGTTCGGTAGGCTTAATCCTGAGGCCATACATCTTGGGGGAACCGGGTCTGCAGGGATTCACGCCATCAATGTCCCTACCATCCAGGGGGTCCCATGTCCCGCTCACGTTGCAGAGGACTTTCTGATACGGCGATTCACTCCAGAACACGGTTTTGTCCCCACCGGTAAAAGTGCCGGTGTAGTCGGAGTTCCCGGGCAAAACTGTCACGTACGTCCCGTTCCCCTTCTTACTGGGATCAAGTATGTGCTCGGGGTTGAAGCCATAGGTGATCACTATCACCGGGTCGTTAACCCCCAGTGCTTTGGACAGCATCTTGGCATCCCTGAGAAAAGTCAGCTTAACGGACGCCGTGGACTTGGCTCCCGGCCCCTGGGCGTAAACCTGGGAGAGGGTATTTGAGATCGAGTTCGCGAGGTTCTTCTCCTCAAGATTAACCTGAATGCGGAGGTTCTCCTTTGAAGGGCTCCCCTCACTGAAGGTCACGTTTCTAACGGAGTACAGGAGCAGTATCAGCATTATTCCGAATACCATCATGAACTCCAAGGATACCTGTCCTCGCTTTCCACGTTTTAACATCAACTACCCCCCTATAATTAAGATGGACTGGAGAGTATTTAATATTTGCTCCTATACTTTTTCGGATTTTATGCGAGCCGCAATCCCAGTACCTTTTTTCTCCAAAGAAACACCAAAATAGCCGCCGCTGAATATTTTAAACCTGTACTTCTCCGGGGGCAGGGAATACTTCTTGAGAAGCACGCGCAGCTCGTCTATGAAAAACTGGGTCAGCTCGTAGTATATCAGGTCAAGCTTTTCGCGACTCCTGTCCCTGATTAGGACTAGGATCGGGAGCGCCGCAGCCACCGGAAGGATGTAGGGTGTGGAAGAAAGTGCCGAAGCCACCGCGGCAGCAAGTACCGCTCCCCCGAAGACAATGTAGGCCAGCCTTTCAGCCCACCTTATCTTCCTGGCTTCCTTCACTTTACGCTCCCAGATTTCAAAGAGGGCAGGGTTGTAGAAGTCAAAAGCGGTGTGCCTCTTTCCCTTTGCCAGCCTCTCACGTATCAGGTCGTCCCAATCGTCGCGGTAGTAGATAACCTCACCGTGCAGCTTCGCCCGCTCAGCGTCCAGCGATGATATTATCCTGATTATGTCCTCCGCACTCTCATGGGCTATGTGGGAGTAAACCTCCTTCTCATTGAGCTCAAGGGCGGCCTCAACGGAATCCTTCACAGGCTCTCCCATCACCGCTTCCTCCTCAGGCTCTTGATGTCTGGGATGTCCTTGTCGATGCCCTCAAAGATAGCTTCCAGACCGTCCACACCCTTACCCTCATCAACGGCGGGGTATATGTCGTCAAAATCTGGAAGTCCCTTCAAAAGTTCCTCCTTTTTGCTCTCGGCCTCCTTCTTGGCGGCCATGAAAGCCCTGGCATGCTGCTTGGCCGTTACTATGATGTCCTCTATGCTCTGGCTCTCGTAGATGCCGCTGAGAAGCGTAACGACCTCCACCTCCCTCTCCCTCGGATCGGGGTAAAAACCGCGGAAAATCTGCTTCCCCCTGATCTTGTTCGTCAGGTAATCAAGGGCCTCAAAGATGTCCTTCGCCTTCAGCAGCTCGGGAGGGCCGTGGACGGCCACAAGCCCGTAGAGGGCCGATTCTATGTTGGCATCCAAATAGAGCCCCTCACTCTCAAAGGACTTTATAATGAGCCTTGAAAGGCTCTTTACCCTGCTGGCCTCGGCCTTAGCGTATCCAACCGTCGCAAAGCTTCCGAAGGCCTTGAGCACGAACTTCAGATCGCTCGCGTCGAGGGTCTGCTCGCCCGGAACATCCACAAGTGCCAGGAGAGAAGCTATCCTCTCGACTATCGTATAGTTTATCCTCTCGTACGCCGCACTTATATCGTCCGAACCCTCCTTCAGCTTGTTGTTGTCTATTGCTATTATCGAGTCCGCTATCTTGGAGAGCTTGTCTATGGTTATGGCCGCGTTGATCGTGGCCCTTATGCCCTCCTCCCTCAAGGGGAGGGCCCCAATGGCCACCACCAGCGAGTCGGGATACTCCTCCTTTAGCGCTTCGGCCAGAACGGGCGTTCCTCCTGCACCCGTCCCACCTCCAAAGCCGAAGGTCAGGAAAAAGATATCTACGTCCTCGTAACCGATTAGGGAGCCAACCTTTCTCATAACCGTGGGGAGATCACGCTTCATTGCCTCCCTGCCAAGCAGGGGGTTGGCGTTGACTCCCTTACCCCCGGTGAGGCTCTCGCCGATCAGTATCCTCCTCTCCGGCGGGATGTGCTTTAGGTAATCAAGATCGCTCTTTGATGTGTTGATCGCAACGGCTTCAAAATCAACAAGGGAAAAGAGGTCGGCCATCTTAGTCCCGCACTGGCCGACCCCTATGATTAGAGCCCGCAATGGCTCTCACCCCACCTCTACTTCGTATATTTCGGAGAGCTCTATTATCCCGTTGCGATTAACGTCCCTCGCCCCGAGGACGACGTAGTGGCCGCCAAGATACTTTATGAGGGAAGTCCTGAAGAGGGCCCTGACAACCTGGTAGTTCTTTTTGCTGGCTATTACGGCGAGGACTTTGCCCTCTTTCGTCCTCCCCGGAACCACCAATACAACCTGGTCCTTGAAGTACTTCTTCCCGTTGATTTCAACGGTGTTGCCCTCCACGCTGTAGTTCAGGAGCGGGTTGAACTCATTAACGTCTATGGAGTCGTAGGTTCCGATGAGTATGTAGCTGGCGCTCTGGTTGGAAAGGTCTACGCCCATCACCGGCTCAGCCGTGGCGTGGTACTTTTCATTTATTATCGCCGCTATTTCCGGAATCACGTTGGAGTAAAGCGGGTCGTACCCAAGGATGAAGTGGCCGCCCGTGTAGAACAGGCTGGTCACCGAGTACATGGACGGGGGTTCCTGGGGAACCCTTCCCCCAAGGAAGCTAAGTGCCAGCGAGAGCTGGTAGAGGGGCATTCCGGTCAAATCCATTGAAAGCAGCCATTCCGTCGTCTCGCCGGAGACATCGTAGCCAGCCCTAAGGAGGGCGTAGGTCGAGAGAACGGTGGGCTCGACGCCCGGCTCAAGTTTGATCCACTCGTCCCTGAGAAGGTAGTAGTACTCCTTCATAACCGCCCATCCACCGTCCTCGGACCTCTGCTCAAGGAGCCACTTCACGTGGGGTTCGAGCTCCTTCTCGGTCGAAACAGGTGCGAGGGCGTTTATCACGAAAGCCGTTGTGGGAACGTCCTTGGTTATCATGTAGCCAGCGACAGGGGCAATAAGGTAGACTCCCCAGCCGTCCTGGGTTATAGAGAGCAGCCAGCTTTTCGCCCTGACAACGGACGGATCGTCCTTGGGGGCACCAAGGCTTACGAGAAGGTCAAGGGCCATTGCCGTCTGGAGAGGCTGCGAACCGGCAGGGTTGCCCCGCCAGGCGCCTGTGGGCAGCTGCAGACTCTTTATCAGCTCAATGTTGGCTTCCTTCTCTTCAGGAGTGAGGGAGTCTGTATCAATGAGGAGCCTGAGGAGATAGTAGTACTCGGTCGTCACAGTCCCCCTTATCCTGGCGTTGCCCATCACCACATCCAGCTTGCTCCTGGCCCAATCGATGGCCTTCTGCACAGCCTCACTCTCCCTGCCCCTCCACCTGAGGAGCGCCATTGTGGCATAGTAGGTTAGCTTTACGTCCTCCTCGTTGGGACCGCAGCAGGGAAGTGGCTTTGCCCCAAAAGTCCAGTCCCCAGAGGCCCCCTGGGCGTCTTCTATTCTGTCAAGAAGATTCTGAAGGACATCACCGATCGAAGGAGTGCCTCCCTGAAGGAACCCCACGAACGGAAGGGTGGCGTAGGCAGAAGTTAGGACGGAGTCCGAGAAAAACATATCGTCGTTCTTCCAGGAATATGTGTCGTTAACGGCTATTGCCATGTTTTCAAGCGTTGCGAGGGCCTTCGCAGTGTCAAATGACTCCGGCTGGTAAAGGGAGAGGGCGTAGACTGCGAGCGCCATGTCCTTTGTACCCAGCTCCCCGTTGAGAACCTCTGACTTGAGGAGCGAAAGGTCGTTCAAGGCCCTCTCACTGGTGTGGCCGACGTGATGGAAAGCTATAAGCCTGAGGGCCATTTCCTGGACGTTCGTGGGAGTTGCTTTTTCCAGGTGGTCAACCCCCTTGAAGACGTAGTAATCCTCCTCAGTGTATCCGGCCATTCCCAGTGCCCAGAGCGCCATAGCCGTTGGATAGAACTCGGAGGGCGCTCCAGCTACATACCCCCAGGCCTCACCGTTGAACGCGTTTCTGAGAAAGATAATCCCGCTGTACTGGGAGGCCTCAACACTCGACGGGCTCAGAACTATCCCCCGGGTGCTGATGAGCTCGGAAACCGCGCTTAGCCCAATAACCGCGTAGGCGGTCGATGGGACGCTGCTTATGCTCCCTCTGTAGTATCCCCATCCCCCATCTGAATTCTGAACATCCACGAGGAAGCGAGAATAGTCATCTATCACTTTGATTACAGCAGAATCATCTCCCCTAAGCTTTCCCACCAGCGACGAGAGGGCGAGCAACGTCATTCCTGCCTCATCCACCCTACCCGCAGGTGATGCGGAGGCGCTCTGAGTTAAGAAGTTTGCCGCACCGTCAAGAAGCGGTACTGCCGAGGCATAGCCGGCCCCGAGCATGAGTGAAATCATCATAAGGACTACAAGTTTCCTCATCGTTAACACCCCTGATATCTAAGGGCCCATATTAAATAAACTTTTCTCGAGAAAGGTTAAAAGAAATATCAGTGGGAGATAAATCTTCCCTTAATTCCCGTGCCCCTCGAATCAACGTCGTCGCGCATTATCAGCACGACCCTGCTCGGCTCATACTCGTCCTCAATGTGGTAGCCGGGCAGGTGTTTCACAAGCTCCTCGGCGAATGCTTTAATCTCCTCGTGGCGCGGCATGTTGTTGATTGTGAGCCTGTTGCGGGAGAAGCCCACGAACATGTAGGCCTTTGCCTCGACGAACATCGGATTTGCGAGCTTTATCAGCTCGGCGTAGCCCTCCGGGTTGTGCATGTTCTCGCCCTTGACGAGGGTGAGCCTCACGACGGTCCTGGTCGGGAGGCCGTTCATCATCTCAAGGAACGTCTTTATCCTTTCCCAGCCGTCTGGAATCATCGGAACGTTGACACGATTGTAGGTCTCAATGTCCGGAGCCGTCAGCGAGACGTAGAGCTGGGTCGGGAGCTTGTCCTCCTTTATCATCTCCTCAAGTCTCTCAGGGACGGTTCCGTTGGTGACTATGAAGGTGGTGAATCCGCGCTTGTGGAACTCCTCAACCAGGTCGCCCATGTAGGGGTAGAGCATCGGCTCTCCCGACAGGCTAATCGCCGCGTGCTTCGGGTTCCAGGCCTCCTCGAACTTCTTCATGTTGATGCCCGGCATGCCCTTGTAGCCGACGAGGAGCTTTCTCTGGGCCTTTATGCTCTCCTCGACGATGAAGGCCGGGTCGTCCCAGGGCTTCGGAAGCTCAGTTCCAAGGAAGCCCTCCATCGGGCGCCAGCAGAATATGCAGTTGTGGGTGCACCAAGCAGTTACCGGCGTCATCTGAAGGCAGCGGTGGCTCGCTATGCCGTAGAACTTCTGCTTGTAGCAGAAGCGGTCGTGCTTTATGCTCTCCTTGAGCCAGTGACAGAGCTTGACCGAGCTGTGCCTCCCCACGAGCGCGTAGTGCTGCTTCTTGAACAGGTTCACAATCTCCTCCGGCATGTTGGGGTTTGAAACAAAGGTTATCGCCATTAGCCTCACCTAATTCCTCTCTCTGGGGTGGCTTTGAACGAGCCTCTTAAAAATGTGATGGGTCAGGTGTGTGGAAAGTCGCTTCGTTGCAATATTTTATTGTCGAAAAATACTTCGACAATGTGCGAAAACTTTAAAAACTCTCCCTCGATTCTACTCCCATGTTCGTAAACATAAAACCGCATCAGGAAATCAAGGCACGGGAGATTGAAATAAACTTCTTCGAGGAAGACACCGAGCCGGTTGAGAGGCCGAGCGTGAAGCTCCTCTTTGAGGTCAAACGCCACCACCTTGCATAGTGGCGTTTATCAGCACTATGTCCTCAAAAAAGACGTGGACTCTAGCCGCTATTTTCCCCTTCAACCCGGCTTCCTCCAGCCTTCTGATGGTCTCTTTTACCCCGGTTATGGAGCTCTGGACCATCTGGACAGTCCCTCCGGGTTTGAGGTACCGCGGGACTTCCCGAATAAACCTGTCGAGGACTTCCCTCCCTCCTTCACCGCCGACCAGCGCCAGGTCTATTGGCTCCTCCGGCTCGCCGGGAAGGTAGGGGACGTTGAACGTTATCACGTCGAACCTCCCAGAAACGTTCTCAAACAGGTCGCTCACGCGGAACTCGACGTTTTTGATGCCGTTTATCCTTGCATTTTTCCTCGCCAGCTCGACGGCTAGGGGATTGATATCAACCCCAAGCACATAGCGGGCTTTTCTCGCCATCAGAAGCGCTATGAGCCCCGTACCTGTCCCAACGTCGAGGGCAATGTCTCCCTCCTTAACCGCGAGGTTCTCAGCCAGGAGAAAAGTATCCTCGGCCGGCTCATAGACCTGGGGATGGAGAAGAATCTGAAGACCGTAATAAGAGGGCATAAAAAAGCCCCAAAATCACTTCTTCCACTCGGTGTAGCCGCACTTGCCGCAGCTCCAGCGGTCCTTGTGGTTCGCCATAAAAACGCCCGGACCGCAGCGCGGGCAGTACCGGTTCTTCCTCTTGACCTTTCCCCCCTGAACCTCGTAGAGCTTCCACTTCTGGCTGGTCTTCTTACCCTTGGCCATTTACACCACCTCACTCTTCCTCCTTCTGGATGAGGCCGTCGCGGAGGAGGATGTATTCGGGCTCGATGTAGAGCATCCTCTCCTTGCTCTCGTAGGCCTTGGCGTAGCCCTTTGACACAGTGCTTCCAAAGTAGCTCCTTATGTACTGGACGACAACGGTCTCGGGGTCGAGG
>JAGHBN010000099.1 GCA_021160985.1 Thermococcus sp. | reverse complement strand
GTTGCTGGGGTTGGGGGTGCAGGGGCGGTAGGAACAGGTGCCGGAGCAGGAGTGGGAACACTCGGCGCACTCGGAACACTTGGAGCGGGACCAGTGGCCCCAGCGCTCGTTGTCTGGGGGAGGTACTTGAGGGCGCTCAGGTCTACTCCTTCGACTCCGACCTCGAACTCAACGCCGTCAACGTACAGCTTGAACTTCTGGGCTGTCTTCGGAATTTCCGGCTTCCTGACTCCCTCTGCCCTTGCCTTGAAGAACTCAAGGGCAACCTGCGGGAAGAGGCAGTAGGTAAGGACGTCCTCCTCCTTCTGGAGGTAGCCCAGCCCCTCAAGTTCCTTCCTGCACTTATCCAGCTGGGGCTCAAGCAGCTCTCCTGGCCTTACCGTTATCGGCTCCTCATCGCCAAGGACGAGCCTCTTGAGCTCTGGGTTTATCTCCGCCGGCGGCCTGCCGTAGAGGCCCTTGATGTAGTTCTTGACCTCGTTGGTTATCCTCTTGTACCTTTCGAAGAGGACGTTGAGGACGGCCTGCGTCCCGACTATCTGGCTCGTAGGCGTCACCAGCGGGGGCCAGCCTAGGTCTTCTCTAACGCGCGGGATTTCGTTCAGAACCTCGTCGAGCTTGTCGAGCGCGTTCATCTCCTTTAGCTGGGCTATGAGGTTGGAGTACATTCCGCCAGGAACCTGGTACTTCAGGACGTAGGGGTTGACCATTAGGGCCTCTTTATGGAGCATGCCCCAGTATTTTTCTTCCAGCAATCTCTTCAGGTACCGGGAAACTTTGTGTATCAGTTCCCTGTCGAGGTGGCTTCCAACAGTCTCTGGAAGGGCGTGCCATATCGTCTGTATTCCGGGCTGTGCCGTTCCGAAGGCGAGTGGGCTTATAGAGGTGTCAATGTAGTCCGCACCGGCTTCAACGGCCTTGAGATAAGTGGCCACAGCCATTCCCGTGGTTGAGTGGGTGTGGACGTTTACTGGAACCCCATAAGCTTCCTTTATCTCGCTGACAAGTTCATAGGCTTTCCAGGGCGTCAGCAGGCCGGCCATGTCCTTAATGGTTATGACGTCAACGTCGAGCTGGAGGAGCTCTTCGACCTTCTTAATGTAATATTCCAGGGTGAAGATTTTGCCGGTGGTGTAGGCTATGACTCCCTGCACCTCTGCGCCGACTTCCTTCGCCTTCCTTATCGTGACCTCCATGTTCCTGACGTCGTTGAGCGCATCGAAGACACGGAAGATGTCAATTCCGTTCTTGTGTGCCAGCTCGACGAACTTTTCCACCACGTCGTCGGGATAGTGCCTGTATCCAACGACGTTCTGTCCCCTGAGGAGCATCTGGAGCTTGGTCTTCCTTATGCGCTCCCTCAAGAGTCTGAGCCTCTCCCAGGGGTCTTCTCTCAGATAGCGGATGCACACGTCGAAGGTCGCCCCTCCCCAGACCTCCATGGAGTGGAAACCTATTCTGTCCATGGTCTCGGCTATGGGGAGCATGTCTTCTGTGCTTAAGCGCGTCGCTATGAGGGACTGGTGAGCGTCCCTAAAAGTTGTGTCTATTATCTCCACCATTGCCATCACCTGCCTTTCTGCCAGTCACTCCGTATATGCCCACCTAGACCGTAGGTGCTTTAAAAAAGTTCCGACATGGGGTGAGACACACTACGACAAGCGTCGAAAGAATAGGGAGTGGTAAGAATTGACAAAAACGGGCTCAGATGAGCCCTTCGGCCTTCGCCGCCTCCTCCGGGTCCTCGTTCCTGTGGATTACCCTTATAAGGGCCTTTATGAAGGGCTCCGGGTTCTCGCGCTGGAATATGTTCCTGCCAACGACGGCTCCAGTGCCACCGGCCTCGATGACCTCCCAGACCAGCTTGAGGAAATCAACCGGGTTGTCGGTCTTCGCCCCGCCGCTGAGGAGGACGGGAACGCCGGCGGCAGCTTCAACGACCTTGGCGAAGGTCTCCCTTGAGCCGGTCCAGTAGGTCTTTATCATGTCCGCGCCGCTCTCGGCAGCGGCCCTGGCACCGTACATGACGACGCGGTAGTCCTCCTTTTTACCATAGCGCTCGTTGATGTAGGGTCCGCGCGGGTAGGCGAACTGAACGACCGGGAAGCCGAGGTCGTGGGCATAGCTCGCTATCTCGGCGAACTGGCGCATCATGACGTCCTCTTGGGGTGAACCCCAGTAGACGGTGGCCGCTATGGCATCGGCGCCGAGCTTAACCGCGTCCTCAACGAAGCCGAGCTGGCTCTGGAGGAGCTGGTCGTCCTTCGGGCGGAGATTGGTCTTGCTGGTGAGCTTTACCATGAGGCCGACGCTGGGCTTGACCTCGTCGCCGGCAATCCTCACAATGCCGGGGAGCATCATCACACCGTCAATTCCAGCCCTTACGACCTTCCTTATGGTGATCTTTGGGTTAACGTGCTCCCAGCACTCCTCAAAGTCAGTCGGTCCGTGCTCAAAGCCGTGGTCCATGGCGAATATAAGGGCCCTTCCGTCCCTGCGGAAGAACCTCCTCATCCTCCTCTTTATGCCCACGTTCTGGTATGCATCCATACTAATCACCGAGAGTGATATACACTTTGAGAATTTAAAGCTTTCTCTTTTACCAACGTTTATTAGGCCTTCTGGGGTATTCCCGGTGGTGTTGGGTGTGGAGAGAATAATCGGAAGGAAGCTGATAACCCTGGAGG
Organism: Thermococcus sp.; assembly: GCA_021160985.1. Lineage (GTDB taxonomy): Archaea > Methanobacteriota_B > Thermococci > Thermococcales > Thermococcaceae > Thermococcus. The sequence goes on along the minus strand of JAGHBN010000099.1, from coordinate 5,475 downwards.
AGGTATCCTCGACGAACGATTATGCCAAATCAATAGCGAGAGAGGTTCCTGAGGGCACCGTTGTCATCGCGGAGAGGCAGACTGCAGGGAAGGGAAGGAAAGGGAGGGCGTGGGCCTCCCCGGAAGGGGGGCTCTGGATGAGCGTCATACTCAAGCCGGGTTTCGTTGACCCGAGAATAGTCTTTGTTGGGGCTCTTTCCGTTGTTGACACCCTTGCAGACTTCGGGATAGCGTCGGGAATAAAATGGCCCAACGACGTGTGGGTTGGGGGCAGGAAGATAGCCGGCGTTCTCGTTGAAGGCAGGGGTGAAGAGCACGTGGTGATGGGGGTGGGCCTTAACGTCAACAACCCAATCCCCGATGAGCTCAGGGAAAGTGCCGTTTCAATGTTTGAACTTTTGGGCGCTAAAATCCCACTGGAAACGGTTCTCAACAGCCTCCTATTTCACATGGATGCCTGGTACAGAATATTCAGGGAGGATCCTTTCCTACTCATGCAGAAGGTGAGGGAGAGGACGTTCATTCTCGGAAGGTTCGTTGAAGTTGTTGAGGGCGAAGAGAGGATACTGGGCAGGGCGGTTGATGTTCTCGATGACGGCTCCCTTCTCCTTGACGTTGGAGGGTCGTTGAGGAGAGTCCTCTACGGGGACGTCTCACTCCGTCCGCTCCCGTGAGCTGTTACGGGAATGTGCTTTCACTTTCCCGTCGTTTCCGAAAGTTTTATAGGTTACTTGGTGTCTATTCCTGACGTGGGTCCACATAAAATGACATTGCTGCATGGAGGTGTTCCAAGTGGGTCTGTTACGTAAGTACTTGGACTATCCAGTGCTATGGAAGATACTCTATGGTTTGATTTTAGGTGCAGTTTTTGGTCTTATAGCTGGACACTATGGCTATGATGGGGCTGTGGCAACGTACATCAAGCCCTTTGGTGACCTCTTTGTCCGTCTGTTGAAGATGCTCGTGATGCCAATTATTCTAGCATCGCTCGTCGTCGGTGCAGCGAGCATAAGTCCGGCTCGCTTGGGTCGCGTCGGCATCAAGATAGTCGTCTATTATCTTGCTACCTCGGCGATGGCTGTTCTCTTTGGTCTCGTCGTTGGCAGGGTTTTCAACGTGGGTGCAAACGTCCACCTTGGCTCAGGCACCGGCAAAACAATTGAGGCCCAGGCGCCTTCACTGGTAGATACCCTCCTCAACATAGTGCCTACTAACCCGTTCGCGTCGCTGACCAACGGAGCAGTGCTTCAGGTGATATTCTTCGCCATAATCCTGGGAATAGCGATAACCTACCTCATGAACAGGGAGGAGGAGCGCGTTAGGAAGTCGGCCGAGACCCTGCTGAGGGCCTTTGATGGTCTGGCTGAGGCAATGTACCTTATCGTCGGCGGTGTCATGCAGTACGCGCCGATAGGTGTCTTTGCCCTCATAGCCTACGTCATGGCCTCCCAGGGAGTTAAGGTCGTCGGCCCGCTTGTCAAAGTCGTCACCGCGGTTTACGTCGGCCTGGTTCTTCAGATAGGCATAACGTACTTCATCCTGCTAAAGGTCTTCGGAATCGACCCGATCAAGTTCCTCAGGAAGGCCAAGGACGCGATGCTGACTGCCTTTGTCACGAGGAGCTCCAGCGGTACCCTGCCGGTTACTATGCGCGTTGCTGAAGAAGAGATGGGCATTGACAGGGGAATATTCTCCTTCACGCTCCCGCTCGGTGCGACGATAAACATGGATGGAACTGCGCTCTACCAGGGTGTCACGGTGCTCTTCGTCGCCAACGCCATCGGCCACCCGCTCACGCTGGGCCAGCAGCTGATAGTCGTCCTTACAGCGGTTCTGGCATCGATTGGAACCGCCGGTGTTCCTGGCGCGGGTGCAATAATGCTGGCAATGGTGCTTCAGAGCGTAGGACTCGACCTCAGCGCGGGCAGTCCAGTGGCCCTTGCATACGCTATGATACTCGGAATCGACGCCATACTTGACATGGGCAGGACGATGGTCAACGTTACTGGTGACCTTGCAGGAACTACAATAGTGGCCAAGACCGAGGGAGAACTGGACGAGTCAAAGTGGAAGGGCTGAGTCCTGGTTTTATCTTTCGGTTTCTAGTTTCTTTATGTTTTATTTCCTTGGTTCCGGAGATAAAGTTAAATACCCCTCGGTCTTCTTGATATTAGTGTCTACTTGGAGGTTGGTTTAATGAGAAAAGTTGCGTTCGCTCTGTTGCTGATTCTCGGATTGAACGTCTTTGCATGGCCCGCTCTCGGAGCGGAGGGATATTCCGAGAAGCTGGAGCAGAATTATACAGTGTACTGGGACGGTTCGGCGGACATAAAATTCGTCACAACTTACTATGGGCCCTCAGAGATAGTGAACAAGACCAAGGAGAGCATGCTAAAGATGGGCTTGGAGAACGCCACCACCATGCTCGTCCAGCAACAGGTTCAGGTCCTTTCACAGCTGGGGTTGACCCTCGTTAATGCGAGCGGTGAAATACTCGGCTACAACGACACCGGGCCCCTCGTGCTGATAGTCACGGGCAAAATACTTGACTTTGCCAAGTACTACTCCTACGACAATGTCTGGGAGATAGAACTTGATCTGTTGAGGGTCAACGCTCTATCCCAGATAGATCCTACAAAGTTCAACGAGAGCTTCGATTTCGACAATTACTACGTCATAGCTCTCCCTGAGGGTGCCAAGATAACAAAGCTGCCGCCCGACTACAGGCAGGAATCTCAGGGGAGTTATGTTTTTATCGATGTAAACGCCACGGACAACACTGTCCGGATACACTCCAGGGTCCACTTGAGTGAGAATGTCACAATGGAGGACCTTAACAGGATTTATGGCTCTCCTCAGGCATTCCTCATACAGTACACTGGAAGGGAAGGTGCTGAAGGAAACTATACGACATGGCTCCTCAACGTCTACAACAACCTTACCGTTAAGGATGAGAGTAGCACTTTAGACACTCTGGAGGAATACATCGAGCCGGAATCCTACATAAACTACCTGAAGTTTCAGATAATGATGCAGGGCGAGGCAAGCATGGTTCAGTCAGTATACCAGAGTTATGAGAGAGCCTTCACTCAGCAGGGTGTGGAGGTAAAGGACTGGAACATAACGCTGGAGAACGTTAACTCCACAGGTCCGCTGAGGCTGCGGCTCCACTGGGTTCTCGCGAACTACACGAAGTACTCTAATGGGGAATACATTTACACTTACGACCCGACTCTTGGCCTCAACGCCATTCCGACCCTCAACAGGATAAATGCTGCAATAAATCAGACTGTGACAACCAGGATAACCCTCCCTAAGGGGTCCAAGTTCACTCAGATTCCGGATGATATAGCCCTCGAGGCCAACGGGAGCAAGGTCCTTATGAAAGTGGAAAAGGTAAGCGACAACGAGATAGTCATAAAGAGCCATGTTTTCATCCGCTACGGCATGAAAAAGGAAGACTACTCCGCTCTGATGTCAAAGGTCCCAACACAGCTCGAGTTCAAATACACGCTACCGGAGAAAGGTAGCGAGGGCATATGCGGCCCTGCGCTAATCACTGGACTTGTCCTTATACCTCTGGTTCTGTACAGGAGAAGGCGCTGAGCTTCTTTCTTTTCGATATTCATTTAAACTCTCTTTCCAAACTTTTCTAAGGTGGTGAAAATGACACGCAAGCTGTACTATGAAGACGCCTATCTCAAGGAGGCAAAGGCAAAGGTTCTTGAGGTCAGGGACAACGCCCTTCTCCTCGACCAGACGATATTCTACCCGACCGGCGGCGGCCAGCCCCACGACAGGGGATGGATAAACGGGGTCGAGGTTCTCGACGTTTACAAGGACGATGCCGGAAACGTCTGGCACGTCGTTGCCGAACCCGAAAAGTTCAAGCCCGGCGATGAGGTTGAGCTCAAGCTCGACTGGGACTACCGCTACAAGCTCATGCGCATACACACCGCGATGCACCTTCTGGATCACGTGCTGAACGAGGTTCTGCCCGGCGAGTGGGAGCCCTACGGCAGCGGCATGAGTGTGGAGAAAGGCCGCTACGACATAGCCTATCCTGAGAACGTGAACCAGTGGAAGGAGCAGATCATAGAGCTCTTCAACAGGCTCGTTGACGAGGGCGGCGAGATGAAGATATGGTGGGAAGGGGAGACAAGGTACACCCAGATAAGGGACTTCGAGGTCATCCCCTGCGGTGGCACACACGTGAGGGACATAAAGGAAATCGGCCACCTTAAGAAGTTCAAGCGCTCCAGCCTTGGAAAGGGAAAGCAGAGGCTTGAGATATGGCTTGAGGACTGAGGTTCAAATACTGCATTCTGTCCCGCTCTTCATTTCTTTCCCATACTCGGAAATGTTCGGGGATTTTATGACTTTGATGACGATGGACTTCTCCTTTAACCTAATGTTTAAGACCCTGCTTGCGTGCTCCCTGAGCTCTTTGAGTGTTCTCTCGCCGAGGAGCTCCGTGTTAATGAAGTACACCGTCGTCCTCCGTTCATCGCCAAGGTGTGGCCTCATCATGTAGCCGAACAGGGCCTCTAAATCTTTTCTGTTCATCTCGTGCATCGCCAGAACCTTGTCGAAGCCGAGAACGAGTCTAACTGTATAGTCCGCGCTTACCTTCTTCAGGGCTTCCTCGTAGTGCTTCTTTCTTATTGGGAACTCCTTGCTGAGATCAATCCTGCCGAGGACATTTCCGATGTTGAGCACTCCACCTATTTTTATGACATTGGCAGTGTCTATGAGTTCGGTGTCAACGCCGGCCAGCTTGAGCTGTGTCCTGAGAATGTGGAGGTGGTCTAGTTCGTCCACTATGATAACGGGGATCCCGTTCCTACGTAGGTGCTCCAGGAGGAGATGGAAGAATACATGAATCGGTTCATTGGAAGTATATTCGATTAGGACATCTTCTCCCGGTTTGATGCTCTGGAAGTATTCGGCCAACGGCTCATAAGCAGTACCCGTCGTAATCACCCCCACTTTAAAAGAAGGGGATTTAATGTAAAAAGGTTTTTGTTGATTTTCACTGAGGAAGTGGTTCTATTCATTCTTCACTTCTCAAACACGTAGAAGTACCTCTCAAGGCTCTTGTGTACGCGCTGGTAGTAGCGCCCGAGCATCTTGAACCCGACTTTCCCAGCCTCGCCCTTCCCGTCGAAACCCGTCGGGAACGCTATCGCCAGCCTGCCGCCGTCTTCGAGGACGTTGTAGATGCTCCTGAGCACTCCCCTGTACAGTTCGTCCCTTTTCCTTCCCGCGAGTGTCGCGGCGGTTCCGTAGGGCGGGTCGGTTGCTACCGCCTCGAACTTCTTGCTCGAGAACAGCTCCTCAAGCCTCGTCGCGTCTCCGAGCCTGAGCTCGTAGTCCTTCACACCGTAGTGCCTGAGGTTCATCTCGGCCCCTTCAACCATCTCGGGCTTTATGTCCACACCGTAGACCTTGAGCCCCAGCAGGCCCGCTTCAATC
>JAGHBN010000141.1 GCA_021160985.1 Thermococcus sp. | reverse complement strand
TTGTTATGTTGGCCACGATTTCGACCTCTTCTATTTCGTTCATACTACCACCCAAATAACGAAAAGCCTAAGTGTTTATCATGTTTTCGCAGATTTTTATGTAATCTGTTCGAAAAATTGGTTTATATTTGTCAAACAATTTGGAGCATTGTCGGGAAAAGGCATTTATAATCCCTGGCGTAAACCGACTTCATGAAGCTCGCCCTCCGTGTGGCCTACGACGGGACGGCATTCTACGGCTTCCAGAGACAGCCCGGAGTAAGGACCGTAGAGGGGGAGCTCATTCGCGTTCTGAAGAAGCTCAAAATCATTGAAAGTCCTGAGGAAAACGACTTCAAGGGTGCCTCCCGGACCGACAGGGGAGTATCGGCTTTCTTCAACGTTGTCTCTTTTGCCCCCGGTGAGAGGCCCGACCTTGCAAGACCCGAGGTTCTAAACCATCACCTCCAGGACATCTGGGTTCTCGGTGTTGCCGAGGTTCCAGATGAGTTCCACCCAAGGTTCTGGGCCAGAGCGAAGACCTACCGCTACTACTTGGTTGATGAGGGATTCGACATTGAGAGGGTCATCGAGTGTGCCGGGCTCTTTGAGGGCGTTCACGACTTTTCGGCTTTTGCAAAGCTGGAACCTGGGAGGGATCCCGTGAGGGAGATAACTGAGGTCAGGGTGATCCTGAGGAACGGCTACTATGTTGTTGAAATCACCGGCAGGAGCTTCCTCTGGGAGATGGTGCGGAGAATAGTCAACGCGCTCCGCTTCTGTGGGCTCGGGCTGATGGAAAGCCGTGAAGTGGAGGAAATGCTCGGGGGAAACTACCCCAGGAAGATTCCGCCTGCGCCCCCCGAGGGCCTCGTTCTGTGGCACATAGAATATGCGGGTGTTGAGTTCCGGACGGACGAGAAGGGGCTTAAAAAAACAAAACGCGACCTTTTTGAGCGCTACTCAAGAGCTCTTACGAGGGCGGCCCTTTTTGGTGACGTTCTCCTCGAGCTTTGAGTCCATCTCCCTGTCATAATACTTGCCATAATACTGCTTCAGCGCCTTCTGCCGCTCTATGAAGTGCGTGTATAGGAGCGGGTCATCGTCGGCCACATCCACGATAACGGCTTTCATGCCTTTCTTTGGTCTCAGGGCCCTGCCGATAGTCTGTATAGTCATTATGTCGCTTTTGCCTCCCCCCGCGAGAATTATTGCGGAAATCTCAGGTATGTCAACTCCTTCCTTTAGGAGTGTGGAGATGAGAACGGGTATCTCGCCGTTCTTGAACGCCTCAAGTATCTCCCACCGGTTCGGGCTCTTTGAGCTGAGGAACTCCGCCTTTACTCCTTCCTTCTCAAGCATTTCCTTCAGGATTTTGCCGTGCTCGATACGTTTAACGTCTATGAGAACGCGGTGCCCTCCCCTGGCCAGTTCAACGGCTTTTTTCACTATTGCGCTGTTCCTCTCGTCGTTGTTCATCACCATGTCCTCGTAAAGCTCCTTATAGCGCTCGCTGAATGAGGGCATGCTCGACTCGTAGGTTATTATCTCAAAGCGCGGCTTTGCAAGGAACTTTTCTTTTATGAGGTCCTCTGCACGAACCTCAAAGATGGTGGGCCCAACGACGGCCTCTATCTTAATCTCTTCTCCCCTGATGCGCCTCCAGGGGGTTGCGGAGAGGCCGAAGCGGTAGACCTGGGGCAGTGAAAGCCCGAGCTGATAGAACTTTTCGGCGGCGGAAGTTCTATGACACTCGTCGAACATGACCACCGCATAGTCGTTCTGCAGCTTATCTGCGCCCCTGGAGAGGAGGGTCTGTATCATGGCTATGGTGACTCCTCCCTCCTCCCACCTGTTGTCTCCCACGATGCCCGGTTCGATGCCCAGCACCTCACGAACCTTGGCGGCCCATTGATAGAGGAGCTCTTTGGTATGGACAACTACAAGGGCGGAAAGGTCAAGCTCGTGGATTATCCTCAGCCCGACGACGGTCTTCCCACTCCCAACGGGGAGCGCAAGAACGCCCATTTTTTCCTTGAGTGCCTTTTTGACGGCCCTCTGCTGGTATCTTCTCAGAGAATAGTCCTCGTTCCATGTCGAGTTGAGCTTGGTCCCCCTAATTTGCCTCTCGTCCTTTACCCTCACCCGGTAGCCCTTGGAGTTGAGGAACTTCTTAACCCGGGGGAGGACTCCAACGGGAAACGTTTTCTCGTAGGGGTCGTAGAGGCTCTCTGGCTTCTCCCATTTGCCGTAGTCCTTCTTGTAGGTGAGCAGGTCATATATTTTGAAGTAGATGCTTGGGTCGGCCTTTTCTATCTTGACCAATGCTGAACCGTCCGGGATCCTGAGGACAACCATGGGCATGGCCAATCAAAGCAAGTCTGGAAAAAGGCTTTATAGCCCTTTTGGAAGAAAGGGTCGGGGTGGTAGTATGCTGAGGGATATCCTTCAAACCTTTGATGACTTGGTTGTCATAAGGGAGCCCGTGAGCAAGGAGCTGGGAATAACCCGTTGTCTTCTCAAGTACAAGGACAGACCCGTCCTTTTCGAGGATGTGGACGGCTGGAAGGTGGCGGGCAACATATGGAGCACCCGCGAGAGGATAGCCTCTTTTCTGAACACTGAGAAGGAAAAGCTCATACGCATCCTGGCTGAAGCCATGGAGGGCCCCTCGCCCTACAGAACCGTCGAGGTCGCACCGTTTCTGAAGAACTCCACGCGTGACTTCTCGCTGACGGAGCTCCCAATTCCAAAGTACTACCCGAAGGACGGCGGCCAGTACTTCACCTCCGCCATGGTGATAGCTAAAGATGAAAACGGCTTCGTCAACATGTCCTTCCACAGGATGATGGTGAGGGACGAGAAAACCGTCGCCATAAGGCTCGTCCCCAGGCACCTCCACGCCATGTGGAAGGACAAGGCCGAGCGCGGGGAGGAGCTGGACGTCAGGATAGTTGTAGGAAATCCAATTCACCTGCTCCTGGCTGGGGCAACCAGCGTGGCCTACGGCGTGAGCGAGCTTGAGATAGCCTCAAAGCTGAGTGAAATGGCCTTTGGAAAACCGCTTGAGGTCGGTGAGGTTGGCGGAATACCCGTCCCTGTCGAGAGCGAGTTCGTCTTCGAGGCAAGGATAACTCCCGAGCTGGTTGATGAGGGCCCGTTTGTTGACATAACCGGAACCTACGACTACGTGAGGAAGCAGCCGCTCGTCGTGTTTGAGCGCATGTACCACGTGGACGAGCCGATATTCCACGCCCTCCTGCCCGGAGGCTATGAGCACTTCATGCTGATGGGCCTCCCCAAGGAGCCCCAGATTTACGCGAGCGTCAAGCGCGTCGTGCCAAAGGTTCACGGAGTGAGGCTGACTGAGGGCGGTGCAATGTGGCTCCACGCCGTTGTTAGCATAACCAAACAGCACGACGGCGACGGCAAGAACGCTATTCTTGCCGCCTTTGCGGGCCACCCGAGCCTGAAGCACGTGGTTGTCGTTGACGAGGATATTAACATCTACGACGACCGCGAGGTTGAGTGGGCGATAGCGACGCGCTTCCAGGCGGATAGAGACCTCGTGATAGTCCCCAACGCCCGTGGCAGCTCCCTCGACCCCTCCGCCGAGAAAAGCCTCACGACGAAGTGGGGCATTGACGCGACGAAGCCGCTGGAAAGAAAAGAGGAGTTTGAGAGGGCGAGGGTTTAGCCCTCACTCCACCATTTTAAGGAAGATTTCTTCGAGGCTGGGTTCTTTGACCTGCATTGCGAGTATTTTGACACCCTGTGAAGCGACGAAATCGTGAACTTCTTCCCTGACGTCTTTTGGTGCAACTATCCTATACTTGGCCTCTCCGAGGGGTGTGACATTCCATTCAGTGCCGCTGAAGTCAACTGGCTTGTTCGTCTCGAGCACGATTGTGTAGCCAGCCTTCCTCAGAAACTCGCGCTTGATGTTGTCAAGGTTACCCTCAACGCGGAGTTTACCCTTCACTATGACACCAACCGTATCGCAGACCTCCTCAACGTGCGCGAGGATATGGCTTGAGAAGAAGACGGTTTTTCCAGCCTTCCTCTGTTCCCTGATAATCTCCTTGAATTCTGCAATACCCTTCGGGTCCAAACCGGTCATTGGCTCGTCCAGAATCAGCAGGTCGGGGTCGTTAATGAGCGCTTGAGCGAGCAGAAGGCGCTGGCGCATGCCCTTGGAGAACTTACCGACCTTTTTGTCCCTGACCTCCCACAGGTTGACGAGCTGGAGAAGCTCCTTAGCACGCTTTCCCCTCTCAGTCTTTGGAATTCCAAAAGCCTCCCCAATAACATCGAGGGTCTGCATTGGGGTGAGGAACTCCCAGAGGGTGGCGTGCTCCGGCATGTAGCCGATTCTGGCTTTTGCCTTAACGAGCTTACCCTCGTCGAACCTTCCGTTCTGGAAGACTTCCTCGCCGAGGAGTTCTATTCTGCCCTCTTGGGGAAAGACGAGGCCAAGGAGGCTCAGTATTGTCGTGCTCTTCCCGGCACCGTTCGGGCCGAGGAAACCGTACACTTGCCCTGGCTTGACCTCAAGATTGAGCCTGTCCAGAGCGCGCACATCCTTATAAACCTTCACGAGATTCTCAATCCTCAACATGAGCATCACCTCAAGTCCATTCTGGTAAACCTGTAAAATCCGACTATTAGGTATACGAGGGTCATTCCGACGATTATCCCAAAGTTTACGAGGTTGTGTCTTATTGCGTAAGTCATGCCGTTGTATTCAAGATTCTCCATGTCTGGGTCGCTGGAGGCCCCAACGTCGCTTGTGATTACTCCTACCTGGGAAGTGGGCACGTAGAAGAGGTATTTGGTGGTGTAATCTTTCTGCAGCTGTTCTATATCGCTCATACTGGGATTGGGGCTGTCCATTGCCTCTTTATAGACCATGTAGCTCACTATGTTTGGCACGATTAGAAACATCACGAAGGCCAGAACCAGGGCCGCTCCCAGGGCAGAGCTGGAGGACTTGATGACGGTGGAGAGGATGTACCCCAGGGCGACGAGCTGGATCATTGCCAGTAGGAGAAGCATGTTCAGCAGGAGGACATCCTCCACAAGCTGCCCGCTGAGGGGGGCCCCAAGGTAGACAACCCCCAGCACGCCGATTAGAGTCGATAGGAGCAGGGCGATGAGGAGTACCACGGAGTGCGCAAGGAACTTGCCCCCTATATAGGCCAGCCTCTTTATGGGCTTGCTCATTGCAACGCGCAGCGTTCCCTTCTCTATCTCGCTGTTTATTGCAGTGGCACCCATCAGGAGTGCGAGTATCCCAATGAAGAAGCCCGCTGTGCCTGTGACGAACTGTATTAGGAAGGTCATGGCGGCTTCGGCGGTCAGGTCCTGGCCTCCAAAACGCTTTATGATGTAAAAGACGGGAATGTAAAGAAGCGCCATAATACCCATAATAACCCATAGCTTCTTGGTTCGAAGGCTCTGCTTAAATTCAAGCTGGAATCCCCAGAGCATACACATACCCCCTTATTAATTGTGATATGGGATGAGTCGTCCCACTCGAACTACGACTAACATAGAGAGTATAAAAACTTTGCCCATTGAGTTGAAGCCATGGTGCCTCCGGGCCGTTGTTGTTCAAAGCTCCACCGGCAGTTATAATACCTCCCACCATACATTTCACCTCGATGCATCGAACTCCGAGGTATAGTTGATGTCGACATATTTAAGTCTTTTGGGTTCCAGAACAAGCTCAAAGAGAGGCCAGCTTTACAATCTCCTCCCATTCTGGACAGTATCTCTTTAACCGTCTGAGGGCTTCTTCCTTTCCGCCGAGAACGGGCCACAGTATCGAATCGATGTGGAGGGGCGGGATCCCAACTTCCCGGCCTATCCTGGCCCAGAAGCTCACCGGCGGCTCGCTGGTAAAGCGCTTCGTGTAGGCGTTTATCCTCACGTCGTCAGGTATCTCGATGGCCATTGGATACGGCACGAACTCGCCAAAGACTATCCTCCCCGCGTAGCCGAACATCTTCACCGCAAAGACGATGGTTTTTGCGCTCCTCCTTGAGCCAAGAATCCTGGCAAGCTCATCGCGGAGGCGCTCCATTCCTTCGAAGTAGTACTCTCTCAAGTCTTCGAGAGAAAGCCCCTCAAGGAACGGCTCAAGCTTTTCGAGCCGCTTGAGCTTCCCCACAACGAGGCGCCTGTTAGTCCTGGATTTCGGAAGGAACCCCGCATAAGCCTCGGCAATGCCCCCCTCCGGCGGGTTTTCAGAGAAATACCTTGAGAACTCCCACCACCAGTCCTCGCCCTTCCCGCTGAGCTGGTAGCTGGCGAGTGCGTTGGCAATAACGAGCTTGATAAAGAGCTCGTCGTTCTTGAGATTTTCCCGGAGGTTTTTGAGCGCGTCGAACTGCAGGTCAACCTTCTCCTCGATGGTTTTCGCACAGTCGAGGCCGAGCCCGCCTAAGATTTCAACGAGGCGCTGAACCTTTTCATCATTCTGTCTGTATTCTGCCTTCAAGAAGCGGTCGAGCGTCACCCTGCCACGCTCCGTATCAGCCTTTCTAGGAAGACGTTCTCGCTCACCACATCGGCCCCCCTGTTCCTTGGGGTGCCAAGCTCGATATTGGCCTTTATGCCATGCTCCCGGAGATAGTCATAGAGTTCTACGCTGAGCCTCCGGAACTCCCCCCTCCGTATCAGACCGTAAACGGTCGGCCCCCAGGAGCTCTGGCCTGCGCCGTAAGTGTTTTCGTTGAGCCAGTCGAGGATTAGCTTGACGTCTTCCCTGAACTCTCCCCCCTGATACGCTTCAAAGTGTTTGCCGACGAGCTGCTGTATCGCGGAGAGGTGCTCGCCGAATGTCTTCACGTCTCTTTCTTTGAGTGCCGGCAGGAGGCCGAGCAGAATTCTGTGGCTTATCTCCATGGCAACGTCAGTCCTTCCGATAACCGCGTCCATAAGGGGTTTTTCTTCCTCCTCATCCGGCCCCGGCCTGAGTTCAGGTATCACAAGCAAAAACCCCCACTCTTCCGGGAACTCTTCCCTGAAGATCAGGGGAGGTATTCCCTCCTTGACCCCACCGTCAACTACGAAGCCGCCGTATTTGAAAGCGTATATCCCCGTACCGCTGTTTCTGCCCCTTTTGAGATGCTCCGCAAGTTCCTCTATGCTGACTTTCAGGTTTCTGAGCCTCGCTATCCCGACGGCAGTTGCGAGTGTCAGCTGCGTGGTTGAGCCGAGGCCAACGTGCCGGGGAATGCTTTTTTTGACCTCAATCAGAAAGTTCACACCGGTGCTGTATTTGAGGTTCATCCTTTTGACAGTTTTTTCTATGGTCTTTACATCCTCTCCCTCAGCAACCACTTTCATGGTCTCGCCTTCAACGATTTTAACCTCGTAGCCACCTTCGAGGGCAATCCCCAGGCTCCCGAAGCGCCTTCCGAATGTGGCAGAGGGGTCTATAAGTCCCAGGTGAAGCCTCCTAGGAGTACGGATTATCATGAACACCACCATTGAAAGTTGGGCTTTCGATTTTTAACGGTTGGCAAAACTTTTAAGTATCTCCATTGTTACATCCTGCGGTGATAATGTGGAAGAAGATAACGCCCTTGGACTCCCCTCTATGTCCTCATGATATTCACGGGACTGGTTGGAATAATAACCCTGGCACCTCTCGTGACCGAGCCCTATCTCCTTCACATCCTCGACAACAGGATCAAGGCCGAGGTGACCGAAGAGGGAGTGCTGATAGGTTTCAGCGCGGTTAACGGCCTTCTCGCTGTCGCTGTGCATTCCCCCGACTTTGAGGTCGACCCATTTCTGCCTACCCTAATAGCCACGCTAACCTTTTTATTCATGGCAATAAAGCTCGAGGTCGGTGTGAGTCATGAAGTTCGCGGGGATTGACCTGAGCGAGCCGCGGATAATGGGCGTCATCAACGTTTCGCCGGAAAGCTTCTACAAAGGGAGCGTCAGGAACGATGAGAGGGCTTTAGCCGAGACTGCTGTTAGGATGGTCGAAGAAGGCGCTGCGTTCATAGACATCGGTGCAAAGTCGACGGCCCCATATCTTGAAACCAATATTCCGCTCAAAGAGGAAATAAGGAGGGCTGTTTGGGCGGTAAAAGTGGTTAAGGACAGCGTCGATGTTCCGGTTAGCATAGACACGACGAGCGCAAAAGTCGCCGAGGAGGCGCTGAAGGCCGGGGCCGATATTGTAAACGACGTCACCGGTTTGAAGGGAGACCTGAGGATGGCGGAGGTGGCCGGTGAGTACGGTGCCCCGGTTGTGGTCTGCGCCCACGGGAATTTGAGGGAATTCGAGGACCCGGTTCACACCGTGGTGGGCCTCCTCGAGGAGAGCCTCGTAATAGCCGAAGAGTACGGCGTTGAGGAGGTGGCGGTAGATCCTGCGATAGGCTTCCTCCGCCCGGAGTGGCCGCCCTGGTACGAGTGGGACTCAAAGGTTCTGGCGAACCTCAAGATGCTCAAAATCTTTGGGCGGCCCATTCTTGTGGGTGTCTCCAGGAAGTCTTTCATAGGTGCAATAACCGGCAGAAAAGACCCCTCTGAGAGG
>JAGHBN010000132.1 GCA_021160985.1 Thermococcus sp. | reverse complement strand
GTGCCGTACAAGGGGCCGGTGAGCGAGGTTCTCTACCAGCTCGTCGGCGGTCTCCGCTCGGGAATGGGCTACGTTGGCGCTAAGAACATCGAGGAACTGAAGGAGAAGGGCGAGTTCGTGATCATAACACAGGCCGGGGTCAAGGAGAGCCACCCACATGACATCTTCATAACCAACGAGGCCCCGAACTATCCGTTGGGGAAGTGAGTTGATTTCCTTCTTTTGCTTCCTTTTTCTGACGAGGAGTTACATAAGGACCTCTTCGAGGGTCACCTGGGAAGTTATCAGGGTAATAAGTAGTTTCTCAAAAATTAAACTGCTATCGGAACTACTAACAAGGCAAAAACTAAATAAAGTACCAAAGTGTAATAACCGCGCGTTGAAGTATGCATGCACATCATGCGCGGCGATGGTCGTTGGGAGGGACTCTCATGATTGAATATGAGCATGTTTCATACACTGCCAACGGCCAGGAGATTCTTAGAGAAGTCACCCTAAAAGCTGAGCCGGGAGAATGCATCCTTCTCGTCGGACCGAACGGGAGCGGGAAGAGCACACTGCTAAAACTCGGCCTCGGTCTCCTCAAACCTACGTCCGGTACGGTAAGGGTGTGCGGTGGGAACCCTTACTCTTCAAAGGAGACGAGAAGGAGGATAGGGTTTATCATGGACTCTGACGTCCTGGACGTTCTCCTGACCGGGAAAGAGAATCTCGGATTTTTCTACGAGCTGTACAACGGTAGCAGACCGGAGTCCGGTTTCATAAACTCGGTCTTGGAGAGGGTTGGCCTGTCTGAGGAAGCTGGAAAAAAGGCCGGACAGTACTCGAAGGGCATGAGAAAGCGCCTGGAAATCGGGAGGTTGCTTCTATATCATCCCGAAGCGGTTCTTCTCGATGAGCCCTTCTCCGGGCTTGACAGCGGTGGAAAAGAGCTCCTCGCCGATGTCGTCAGGGGGCTGAAAAACAACGGTGCGGCAGTTGTCATGGTTTCCCATGAAACGGAGTTTGCGCTGGGCTTGGCCGACAGGGTTGTTCTGATGGTGGGTGGTAGGATACTGGCCCAGTTTAGCCCGGAGGAGTTTTCAAACGCATACGTGGTCTCGGGAGAAGGCGCTGAAAAGCTTGGGGGGATAAAGTTCGGGCCAAAGAGTGTCATTATCGTTTCAAGGGCAGGTGTTGATGAGCTAATCAGTGCCTGCAGAGAGAAGGGGGTGGCTCTGGAGGAAGTGATGCCTTTGATGAAGGCAATCCGGAGGGAGGGCTGATGGACGCGGTTCTGAAGCACGAACTGAAACGCATAAAATCCAGCGTTCGTTCTTGGGGCATCCTTTACATCATTGTGGCAATCCCGCTTGGAGTCCCCCTCCTCCGCGGCCTTGCCACCAAGAGCTGGGAAGCCGCACTTCCGCTTTTCTTGGTGGCTGTACTTGGCCCATCCAGCATGGGGAGGTACAAACAGGACGTTAAGAACGGCCTTATCCCCGGAATCTTTGCACTCCCCATTGAGCCCTGGGACATAGTCCGCGCCAGGGCGCTTCTCTCGCTCACAATTTCCCTTGCTGTTGGAGCGCTCAACGCTTTCGTTCTCTGGTACGTGGGGAGAGCGGTGGGGAATGGTGGAGTCTTCATTACGCCCGCGATAGTTGCCGCGGCCCTCGCAGGAGGGGTGGGTTCGGCCTTGATCTCTCCCTCTGTCTGGATAAAGAACGTTGGGGTTAAGATGGTCTCCGCCTTTGCAATGATAGTGGCTCTAATTGGAAGCTTTCTTTTCATCTCGCCCCTTGATGCTACCCTCCTCGCGTGGGCCATAGGTGCCCTTCTGCTTGGGGCGGGCGCTCTGTGTGGCCTCAACCTGAAAAAGGAGGGGATTGGATGATTCCCCTCACATTCTGCAAGTTCATGGGCCTCAAGTACTGGAGGTACTACGTCCCGTACCTCCTCATAACCCTTCCCTCTTTCCTCCTCCACGACATTCTGCCCTACGTCTTCGGCCTTGTCTGGATTGGGGTGGTGAGTGTTGAGGAGGAGATAAGGAACCCGCTCCGACGGTTCCTTCCCCTTCCGGTAACCCCGTGCGATGTTGCCCTGGGAAGGGCGCTCTTCAAAATCCTAACGGTCGCCCCCTACGCCCTCGTTTCAAGGTCGGACGTAATCCCGATGGTGGCACTTATGTCCGAGATTGAAGAAAAGAAGCTCCTCATTCCGATGATATTCGTATATCCCCTTTTGCCGAGCAGGTACATTCTCTGGCCTCTTGTACTGGCCGCGTTCATATTCAGCTGCAGGCACTTTAAGCGTGGGGGCATAGCGGCGCTTGGAGGGGGCTAATCGTGGGTAATTGTTAAATAGGAAATACAACAGACACCGGTTGATATAAAAACGTCGAGAGGAGATTGGATGTCCAGAGCCAAACTCCTGCTGGTGCCTCTGTCCTTGCTCGTGCTACTCTTTGCATTTTACCTCTCCCAGTCGCATGTTCCACCGAAGCCGGACTTCCAGCTCAACCTCTCCCCAGTTTCCAAGTGCTCCGGCAACGTCTGCATCGAGGTAAACCCTTACACCGAGCTGACACACGTTGTTTTCCACCTCGCCGGCTGGAATTCCAACAACATCACCCCCTACGCTCAGGAAGTTGAGTCTTACTTTTCTCCCTACAGGAACCACAAGGCGGTGCTCCTCGCCAGAAAAGCCCTGAGGGAGGGTCTGGGGTACGACGCCATCCCCTGGTTTGCAATGGAGCTGAACTCCACGAAGTGGAGTGCGCACCTCGTGGAGAGGGTTCACGGGGACAAAAAGCTCCTCAATGAACTCGCAGTAGCCATAAAAGATTTCGTCCGGGAATCGAACTTTTCAGCCTTCTATGAGAGCCACAAAGAGTTTTACAGGGAGCAGATAGGGCTGTTCCTTAAGGAGAATCCAGACGTTTTCAGCCTCCCCCGCTTCGAGGAGAATTTCTTCAGAGAGAGAAAGAACCGCTGGATTTTCGTCCTTCAGCCTCTGGAAGTGTACTACAGCTACGGTGGCTGGACGAACGATACCGTTTATGCCTTTCTCGGCGTCTGCTCGTTCTCCAACGGGACTTATTCCTACTGCAGTGCTTCCGCCCACGAGCTTGCCCACAGCTTCGTTAACCCCGCGGTGGAGGGACACTACTGGGAGTTCAAGGGATATAAAGAAATGTTCTCGCCGGTGAAAGAGGTCATGGCTTCCATGGGATACTCCAGCTGGAAGACTTACCTCGACGAGACCTTTGTTCGGGCGTTTGAGGCGTACTACATACTCAAAACAGAAGGAAACCAAAGTGCTGAGAGGTTCATAAAGGGCCAAGAGGCCCTCGGATTCTACCTCGTTGGAAGGGTCTACAGGGCTTACCTAACCGATTATTCGCCGAACAGGGATAAGTATCCGACCTTCGATAGCTTCATGCCCGAGCTCGCGAGGCTTATGGGGGGCTGGTATAAGGAAGGCCTCTGGAAGAAGGTTTCACCGGAGCCGACCATCCGGATGGCCTTCCTGGCGTTTAAAACGAAGGGCGTTAAGCTGTACGTTGCCCAGAACATCTCAAACAGCACGTACGTTAAAAGCTACGTCGAGACCCTCAAAAAGGCTGGTTTTAAGGCGAGTTTCACGAAGGGGCTTGAAAGCGGCAACGTTATTGTCATCACACCGCTGAACTCCACCATTGCCCATAAACTCAACAGATACGTGGAGATAAGGAATAACTCCGTCGTTCTCGATGGGGCTGAATATTTCAAGGGGGTTTTCCTTGTTGAAGCCCTGAGGAACCCGAAGGGAGGAGGGTTTGTCCTTTTAATGGCGGGAACGCCTGATGTTTTCAACAGAAAGCCCTCCGGGGGAGGGGACGAGGGCCTGATGAACTACCACTACTTTGTGTACTTAACTAACCTGAGGAGGGCCGTCGCGTTCGGATGAAAAAAGGTAAGTGGACACACAAGAAACGCAATGCTTATAAGTAATATTATCTAACTCCCAGTTGGATATTTTGAGACTCTCTGGGGTGGAGGGAGTGCCCGGCAAGCCTGCCGTCCTCGTGAAAAGCCTTGAAAAGGACTATGGGGGCATTAAAGCCCTCAAGGGGATAAGCTTCGAGATAAGGGAAGGCGAAATCTTCGGTCTCATCGGGCCGAATGGCGCCGGGAAGAGCACTACTCTCAAAATACTCGCGACCCTTCTGCCCCCTGACTGGGGAAGGGCCGAAGTGTTCGGGCACGACGTCGTCAAAGAGGCCGAGAAGGTAAGGATGCTCATAAGCTATCTGCCGGAGGAGGCTGGCGCATACAGGAACATGACCGGCCACGGATACCTCCGATTTATGGCGGGGCTGTACTCCCAGGCGACGGGGAAGGACGCCGACGAGATGGTCGAGCTGGGGATTAAAATAGCGGGCCTTGGGGCCAGGCTCCACAACAGGGTTGCGACGTACTCCAAGGGAATGACGAGGAAGCTCCTCCTGGCGAGGGCGCTGATGGTGAGGCCGAGGCTGGCCATCCTCGACGAGCCGACGAGCGGGCTGGACGTGTCAAGTGCCTATGAAATCAGAAAGCGCATAAAGGAATTCTCGCGGGAGGAAGGGGTCTCCGTCCTTGTCTCAAGCCACAACATGCTTGAGGTCGAGTTCCTCTGCGACAGGGTGGCGATAATAGAGGGGGGCAGGATCGTTGAGACCGGGACGCCTGGGGAGCTGAAGGCCAAGTACGAGGCTGAGAACCTCGAAGAAGTCTTTGTAAAGGCCTCTGGGAGGGTTTTCCATGGGTGAGCTGTGGATTATGTTTAAGAAAGAGCTCGCGGACATTTTGAGGGATAGGAGGCTCCTGGCGGCCATAATCGTCCCAATAATCCTCATCCCACTGCTTTTCGGAGTTCTGCAGTCGTCCTCACGCTCATCAAGCCTCGTAATCAGCGTTGTCAATGAGGATTCCGGGGAGTACTCAAGGGCGCTCATCGAGTTCCTAGAAGAGAGTGGCGTTGTCATAGATAACGGCTCGCCGGTTAGGCTCGTTATCCCGGCCGGATTCTCGGACGCAATCAAAAGCGGGCGCTCTCCAAGTCTGTTAATCGAGACGGAACTTTCATCGGTGCTTGACTTTAAGACCGTCAGGCTGGCCGGGGCTTTGAAGGCGCTGGTTCTGCGCTTCGGTGAGGGCGTCTTCCCATCAATACGGCCAGAGTTCCGCCTCGACGTCGGCGGGAGTGTTCTCAGCGTCGAGCCCTCGCGCTACGTCTCGGCGCTCCTCCGGAGTGCGCTGGCGGTGCCACTGGTTCTCTTCGTCATTGGGGTATACGCTTCCCAGGCGGTAGCGGCCTCCGTCGCCATGGAGAAGGAAGGAAAGACGCTTGAGACGCTCCTCACCCTCCCGGTCTCGCGCAGGTCGATAATCCTTGGGAAGATTTTCGCCTCCGTGGTCTTCAGCTTTTTGGTGCTGGCGTCTTTAACACTCTCGGCCTGGGCCGTCTCCATGCTCCCAAAGACCTCCGGAGGAGGCCCGACCGGCGTGTCGGTTGGTGTAGGGCCAGTCGTCTTCTTCTCGGCCGGAGTTTTCCTGCTCTTCCTGCTGATGCTCCTCACGAGCCTGCTGGTCTCGCTTTTTACCCTCGATGTGAGGAGTGCCCTCAGCCTGGCGGGACTCGTTGAGGTGCTTTACCTGATTCCCCTCCTGGTTGCCTTTGCGGGGCTTGATGTTTCGGGTGCCGCCGGGCTCCTTGTAAAGGCCGATCCAGGCTACGCGCCCCTCTGGGCCTTTTTGAGTGCAACAAACGGCGACTACCTGCGGGCCGCCGCGGCGGTTCTCTATCTCCTGCTCTGGAACGGGTTAGTGCTCCGCCTGGCGGTGTGGGTCTTTGAGAGCGGAGTTTTGATGACAAAGAGCATAGACGCCGGCAAGCTCAGGTGGCTGATTCGGGTGAAAATTTGAAGAAAACAAAAACCGTTTAAGTCCCTCCCCTCTTCTTTTCCCGGTGGTTAGATGAGGGTTGGAATCATAGGCGATGGTATTGCCGGCTTGACAGCGGCCATAGCGCTCGCAAAGAAGGGTTTTGATGTCACGCTCATCGGCCCCGGAATCAAAAAGAGCAATTCCTACCTCGCCCAGGCGGGGGTGGCATTTCCCATCCTCGAAGGCGATTCCCCCAAAGCCCACGTCCTCGACACAATCAAAGCCGGAAAGTACATCAACGACCGCGAGGTCGTTTGGAACGTAATCTCGAAGGCGAGCGAGGCCTATGATTTTCTCACTTCCCTCGGCCTGAAGTTCGAGGCGAGTGAAACCGAGGGCGGACACTCGTTTCACAGGGTCTTTACAATCAAGAACGAGACCGGAAAGCACGTGACCAAACTGCTCTACCTCCGCGCCAGGGAACTCGGCGTCCACTTCGTTAAAGGAAAGGCGGAAGAGCTTGGGGTAAAGAGAGGGAAGGCCTACGGGGTCTTCGTTGATGGTGAGTTCCTTCATTTCGATGCAACTGTTATAGCCTCAGGTGGCTTCTCTGCTCTGTTTAAGTTCACCGCCGGCTCTCCTGAGAACACGGGACTTCTCATCGGCGACTCGGTAATGAAAGGCGCCCCCGCCCGTGACCTTGAGTTCGTCCAGTTCCACCCGACCGGCTACATCGGAAAGAAAGGTGTTTTCCTTATCAGCGAGGCCGTCAGGGGAGCCGGAGCAAAGCTGGTAACCGAAGACGGCGAGCGCTTCGTGAACGAGCTCTCCACTAGGGACATCGTTGCTAGGGCGATATATAACCAGATGAAGGCCGGCAGGAGAGTCTTCCTCGATGCAACCGGCATAGAGGACTTTAAGAAGCGCTTCCCGCAGATATACGCCTTCCTGAGGAAGGACGGGATTGACCCGGCCAGAGACCTAATTCCCGTCTCGCCGATAGCCCACTACACTATGGGTGGGATAGCGACCGACCTCTGGTACAGGACGGGGATTAAAAACCTTTACGCGATAGGTGAAGCGATGAGCAACGGCTTCCATGGGGCGAACAGGCTGGCGAGCAACTCCCTCCTTGAGTGCATCGTCTCCGGCCTTGAGGTTGCCAGAACGATAGCACTCGAGAGGCCGAGGGGAGGGGAGGTTAAGGAGCCGGCCTACCACGGTTACGAGCGCGGTGACGTTGATACAATCAGGGAGCTCCTCTGGGACCACGCAGGTATCGTGAGGAGTGCAAAGTCCCTTAGGGAAGGCCTTATGAAGCTGGGGGAAATAGAGGCCGATCCGAGGCTGAAACTGCTCGCGAGAGGCGTTCTTGAGTGCGCGCTGGCGAGGGAGGAGAGCAGGGGCGCCCACTACCGCGAGGACTTTCCGGTGATGAGGAAGGAGTTCGAGAGGCCGAGCTTCTTCGACGGAAGGTGCAGGCTCTAACCAAAGGTGTCCAAAAACCCTTTTAATTCCCATCTCCCACCTTCCGCCGAGGGGTGAGAAATGGACAGGGAAAAGCTGATCGCTGAAATTGAACGCCTCAAAAAGGAGCGCAACGCCATAATCATGGCCCACAACTACCAGCTCCCCGAAGTCCAGGACATAGCCGACTTTCTCGGCGACAGCCTTGAACTCGCGAGGAAGGCTGTTGACGTTGATGCGGACGTCATCGTTTTTGCGGGCGTTGACTTCATGGCCGAGACCGCCAAAATCCTCAACCCGGAAAAGACCGTCCTTCTGCCGGCGAGGAGGGCCACCTGCGCGATGGCCAACATGCTGAAGGTCAAGCACATACTTGAGGCGAAAAGGAAGTACCCGGACGCGCCAGTTGTCCTCTACGTGAACAGTTCCGCCGAGGCGAAGGCCTACGCCGACGTCACGGTAACTTCCGCCAACGCGGTCAAAATCGTCGAAAAGCTCGATTCCGATGTGATAATCTTCGGCCCGGACAAGAACCTGGCGAGCTACGTTGCGAGAATGACCGGCAAGAAGGTAATCCCAGTCCCGCCCAACGGGCACTGCTACGTCCACAGGAAGTTCACCGTTGAAGACGTCGAGCGCGCGAGGAAGCTCTATCCGAACGCCAAGCTTATGGTGCACCCGGAGTGCGAGCCTGAAGTGCAGGAGCGGGCAGATATTATCGTTTCCACTGGCGGCATGATAAGGCGCGCGCCGGAGTGGAGCGAGTGGGTCGTCTTCACTGAGAAAGAGATGGTTTACCGCCTCAGCAAGCTCTACCCGGACATCAGGTTCCACCCGGCAAGGGAGGATGCCGTCTGCATCGGCATGAAGGCGATAACCCTCAACCACATCTACGAGTCGCTCAGGGACATGAAACACAAAGTTGAGGTGCCCGCTGAAATAGCTGAGAAGGCCAGAAAGGCCATCGAGAGAATGCTTGAGATGAGCTAAGGTGTTAAGTTGGAAGTGCAAGATTCCGGGATTTTTGTTAAGTTAGGGGGGAAACTTTTTAAGGATTTTTGCCTTTTCACTTAACATGAGCCGTGAGGAAGTCATAGCACAGGTAGTTATGGACTACCTCGACCTCAGCGTTGATGGCATCGAACGTGAGCTCAACGTCCCCGATGACCTGGCGGTGAACAAGGCAGTAACTATAATCGGGCCGAGGAGGGCTGGAAAGACATTCTACATCCTACAAAAGTTCTCCAGGCTGAGAAGTGAAGGTAAGGCGGCCGTTTTCTTCCCCCTCGACGACGACAGGATATACCCGCCGAGCCTTGACGACCTCTCGACCCTCGTGAAGGTCTTCTACGAGCTCTTCCCTGATGCCGAGGAGAAGTACCTTTTCCTCGATGAGGTTCAGGAGGTTGAAAACTGGGAGCTCTTCGTCAAGAGAGCCCTTGAGAGGGACGGCTTCAGGGTCTATCTGACGGGTTCTTCTTCAAAGCTCCTGAGCAGGGAAATCGCAACGGCACTGCGTGGGAGAACGCTCACCTTCGAGATGTTTCCCTTCTCCTTCCGTGAGTTCCTGAGGGCAAAGGGCTTTACCCCAGGCAAGTACATCTCCACAAGAGACGAGGCGAGGATAAAGGCCTTCCTAAGGGAGTACCTTGAGTTCGGTGGCTTCCCTGAGGTCGTTCTGCTCGATGACCCATTCCTCAAGAGAAAGACCCTCTCGGAGTACATTGATGTGATGCTCTACCGCGACGTGGTCGAGAGACACAACGTGAAGAACCTGAAGGCAATTCGGCTGTTTTTGAAGCTCCTCATGGTGTCCTTCGCCAAGGAGTTTTCGGTAAACAAAACGGCCAGATACATGAAGGGTATGGGGGTCGAGGTGAGCAGGAACACCCTTTACAGCTACTTCGAGTATTTTGAAGAGGCCTACCTGGTTTTTCCGCTCAGGAAGTTCTCCCACAACCTCAAGGAGATTGAGAAGAGCCTCCCAAAGGTTTACATCATTGACTCCGGCCTAATAAACGCCTATTTCCCCCGTTCGGGAGGGAGCACCGGCAGACTGATGGAGAACGCCGTTTTCCTTGAACTCAGGAGGCGGGAGAAGGAGCTTTACTATTTCAAAGACGGGCGGGGTAGGGAAGTTGATTTCGTGGTGGTTGAGGACGGCATTGTTTCCGAGCTGATACAGGTAAGCTATTCCCTTGATGAACCCGAAACGTTTGAGCGAGAGGTTTCGGCGCTTATGAGCGCCTCTGAGAAGCTCAACTGTGACAGCCTAACGATAATAAACTGGGAGCGTGACGATACCATAGAGGTGGAGGGGAAGAAGGTTCGGCTCTTGCCCCTCTGGAAGTTCCTGCTGGGAAGTGAATGGAAATGATACCGGTTTCATACCTCCTCCGCTTCATTGAGGAAGATTCCCCCTTCGGCGACGTGACGAGCGAGGCCGTGATTCCCGAGGGCACCAAAGCAAGGGCAGTAATCATAGCCAAGCAGGATGGGGTTATAGCGGGCGTTGAAGAAGCTAAAGCCCTCTTCGAGCACTTCGGGGTTGAAGTCGTCGTCAGGAGGCGCGACGGCGAGGGAGTAAAGAAGGGGGACGTAATCCTCAAGCT
>JAGHBN010000047.1 GCA_021160985.1 Thermococcus sp. | reverse complement strand
GCTGGAAATACCCGCGCGGGTACCAGCCGGCTATGTAATGTTGCTAGTTCTTATAAGTATTTCCAATAACATAAATTTGTTAAAAATATAGATAGCGAGTTAGTTATAAAATAACTTACTTATACTGACTATTCGTGATGCCAGAACACTTCTAGTGCACCAGCGTAACATATACCCCACTGTGGTCCCACTGTGATCCTTCATAGGGTGCCTCTCTCGCAGGGAAGCACGCTATATCCCGAAGGAACTGTGAAGTTTCCACTGGTATGCCGGCTGCTTCAGCCAGCAAAACACTTAAATATGACATTCTCCCCGCTCAGTTAAGGGAAATCCAATGAAGAAGTTTCCGGCTTATCTCGCTTCTTGGGAGGACATTGAGAAGTGGGCCAAAGAGGGCGCTTGGAAGGTACTCGAAGAGGGCTGGAAGCCCGACGTTGTGGTTGGGCTGGCAAGAGGAGGCTGGGTTGCGGCGAGGCTCTACTGTGACTATCTCGGCGTCAAAGACCTGGTCAGCCTGAAGGTCGAGCACTGGGGAGTTACTGCAACCCCAGATGGCAAGGCAAAGCTCAGGTACGGCACCAGCTACGATCTGAGCGGCAAGAAGGTTCTCATCGTCGACGACATCAGCGACACGGGCGAAAGCCTTACACTCGCCAGGAACTACGTTGAAAGCAAGAACCCTGCTGAAGTAAGGGCGGCGACACTCCTAACCATCAAGGGCTCGCGCTTCAAGCCTGACTATTACGGCGAGGAAATCGACTGGGCGTGGATAGTCTTCCCGTGGAACTTCGTGGAGGACATGATAAACCTCGTGAACAACCTCTTCGAGGAGAAGGAAGCCCTCACCACCGACGAGATAATCGAGCTGTTCAGGGAGCTCCACGGCATGGATGTCCCGAAGGGCAAGCTTGAAGAAGCCCTCAGAATGGCCGAGAGGAGGAAGATTTTTAAGTTCCGCGATGGAGCCTGGCGCAAAGCCTGAGGGTGTGGTAGCTTGAATAAGGAGAAAAAAGTCGAGGAGATCAAGAACCACAGCGTTTACGCCAGGGAAATCTACGAAATGCACAGCGAGAGCATAGATGAGGTTCTGGAAAACTACGACGGCCTTAAGGATGACTATCTCAACGACCACTCCCGGGCGAGGATCGTGAGGATAGTTTTTAACGAGGACAACGGCCTCCCGCTGGCGATAGAGTTCAACAGGAAGGACGACAGCTTCAAGGGCTTCACAATTGCCATCGGCAAGCCTCACATCAAGAGCAACGGAAATGGAAATGAGAAAAAGGAAGAGACCAGTTCCAGTCAGGAAGAGACGAGCGGCTGAACGTAGAATCCCATCTCTATTCCATTCTTACTCCATATTTCGTAGCTGCTGAGGTAGTAAGTGGGGTTCTGGAACAGCGCCGTTAACTCCCTGTTCTCGCCGGCGATCCATACCAGATAGTTGTCCTCATTGTATGGGTTTCTGATGGCCATCAGGACGCTCGCGCTGGCAACGTCTCCCAGACTTCCAGCGGCAACGCTCACGTTGCCGTAGAGCTCTCTGAGTGGGCTCCCATCGTCGAGGAGGACAAAGCTCGTAACTTTTGTGGTGTGGGTTAAGACCCACTTTCCATTGACTTCCTCGAAGCGCAGCGGGAACTCTTCCTGGAGCTCAGCGACAATTTTGTTGGCGACGGGGCCGCCACCGAGGAGGAGGTTCTCCTTCAGTTCGGCTTGGGTAACGTTGATGTCAGCTTTAACGATCACATCAACTTCGTTTGGCCACTGGGAGTAAAAGACCCGAAGGTTCTCGGCTATGGCCTCGGCTGTCTCTTTATCACGTCTGGTTCCGGTGGGGTCGGGGGTTTGGGTGCCGTAGACTACCACGACCCTTCCAGCAACAGCGCCCCTGTCAAATGCCTTCAGAGGGGTCACCGGGACGCGCTTTTGGTACAGCTCCGCGGCCTTCTGGGGCGGGACCGCAGCCTTCAGGTTGTCCATCATATCGGCGACGTAGTCGCTCAGGGGCTTCCCTTCCTTCACGCTCTTCTCGGCGTATTTCTCGTAAATCTCGACCATATCTTCTATCCAGAACTCTCCCCATCCCATCTGCATCCACATCGCCAGCTCCGCGTATGCGGGATTAACTCTCTTCAGCGCAAAGTCTGCCCACCCGTCGGCAAAGCCCTCGGGAATCATGCCTGTTGGGCCCCAGAGGTGGATATCGTAGCGCGCTAGGTAGGGCATATCTTCCTCTATCGTGTCCTCAAGGTACCTGAGGCTGTAGGTGATATCGTAGTTGGTATTGAGGCCATCCAGGGTGATGTCGTGGCCGAGCTCGTGGTAGATAAAGGTGAGATATATGAGCTCATCAAGCTCCCGGTTCTCGATGTAGTCTCTGTTGAGGGGGAGGCCGAACATCGTGTCCCTCGCTGTCTTGTGGCTCCAGACAGTTCTCTGGGGGTCGCGCCTCACAAGAGGCACCATTCCTCCGGCACCGTAGATTTGGACGCCGTTGCGGACGGGATTGAAGCTGTGGCCGTGTATCGCCACGAGGAACGGGTGATGGAACTCGAACCTGACGTTTGAGACGTCCATGTAGTGTCCCATGAACTCGTCCGGGGGGAGGAGTGAGATGGCGTTCTCGTATATTTCAAGGTCTTCCATGTAGTAGTCTTGGTGGTTCCTGTAAAAGGTCATGAAGTCGCTCTCCCTTGCGAAGTCTCTGAGGGCTCCGATGAAGTCAATGGTCCAGGGGTCGTTTATGCCTGCCCAGGGCTGAAGCTCCGGTGGTTCCGTGCACAGGAGGAGGTAATACTCCGTGTAGAACAGTCTCATGTCCTTCTCAGGGATGGAAGTGGCATTTTCAATGTACTCTCGCAGCATCTGAACCGCGCGGTGGTTCCGGTATGGGGCGAAGTACGAATCAACTTCGTCGAGGTAGCCACCGCGGTCTATGACGAAGGGATCGCTCCTTCCAAAGGCGAGGTAATAAACCACGCTGAGCAGTTCAGAGTTGGGGCTTATTGTTACAGAGACCCTAGAATCCGCATCATAAGCGCCTGTGGGGATAGCACTACTCAAAAACATCAGCACAATTATTAACGCCGCTGACCTTTTCATGACGACACCCGATGGTATTGCTGGAGGAGACTTATAAAATTTCCGACAACCTTTAAAGAGGAGACATTAACTTTGTTAGGGTGACCGAAATGAAGGTGAAAAAAGTTCTTGGCCTCATCGTGCTCTTATTGCTGTTCATGCCATCCACCAGTACCGTCAGTGGAGAGTCCCAAAAACCTCTCGTAGTTACAACCATAGCACCTCTGGCGGGTATCATCACGGACGCTTTCGGTGATTCGGTGGAAGTAGTGTACTTAATTCCGCCCGGCGCAGACCCCCACGAGTACCAGCTGACCGCGAGCCAGATTGAGCTCCTGAGAAAAGCGGACGTCATAGTGACCACAGGGGGCCATTTACCCATGGAAAAGAAGATAGCAGAACTTAAGGAAGAGGGGGCTATAACTGGAGAGGCACTTTTCATAGATGAGTACAGACGCGAGGGCTTTCGCTACCTCCCGGAGCGCTGGTATAACGACAAGGACAATCCCCATGGTGTCTGGCTCGACCCGACCAACGCCCTGGCCATAGCTTCCGCCACTGAAAAGGCGCTCGAAAGGAGTGATCCAGTCAGAACCGAGGTTTACAGGG
Organism: Thermococcus sp.; assembly: GCA_021160985.1. Classification (GTDB taxonomy): domain Archaea; phylum Methanobacteriota_B; class Thermococci; order Thermococcales; family Thermococcaceae; genus Thermococcus. The sequence continues at coordinate 1,491 of JAGHBN010000047.1, read as the reverse complement.
AGCGATACGGGGACTTTGAGAACCGGGTGAGGGTGATAATGGAAGCATACAGAGCGATGGTTGAGGAGAACAAAACTGCCGTCATCCAGATGCCCCCCGATGAGTATGCCATCGAATGGCTTGGAATAAAGGCGATTGCCTCGATAAAGCCGGAGGAAGAGGTTCCTGCCATTGGTGTTGACGAGCTCCTTGAAGCCGCTGAGAAAGCCGACATCATAGTATACGGCTTCGACAGCCCCGACCAGATGAAAGAGGCGGTGAAGGAGCTGGCGGCGAAAAGCGGGAAGCCTCTGGCCGGAATAACGGTCTTTTGGAATGACAGGCCGTACACTGAAGTTTTAATAGAGAACAGCGCTGCAGTGGCTAAAGCAATAAGTGCTGGACCTGAAGAGGTTGTGCAGGTCAAGAGTAATGACGTGGGGATTTATGTGGTGCTTTCTCTCTTGGTCGGTATCGTGCTTGGAGTTGCCCTTGGTGTCGTACTCAAGAAATGACTCCTCTTTTTTATTCTGATCTGAGAAGATAAAAAAGCGGGGGGAAAGAAACTTCACTCCCTCTTGTAGGGCTTTCCGTCGGCCTTCGGCGGCCGTGCCTTGCCGATGATGCCCGCCACGATAATGAGGGTCATTATGTAGGGCAGCATTAGGATGAACTGCCCCGGAATTACGTGCTTCGGGGCGAGCCAGGCGGCGAGGGCGTCGAAAAACCCGAAGAGCCAGCCGCCGATGAGGGAGACGAGGGGGTTCCAGCCGCTGAAGACCATGTTGGCGAGGGCAATGAAACCCCTACCTCCTGACATCGTCTTGTGTACGAGGCCAAGCCAGTCAACGCTCATGAAGGCGCCACCGAGGCCGGCCAGGGCATGTCCGTAGACCGTTGACCAGAATCTGTACTTCTCGACGTTTATACCCAGGGCATCGGCAGCCTCCGGGTTTTCACCGACGGCCCTAACACGGAGCCCTAGCGGGGTTCTGAAGAGCACCCACCACGTTACGAGGGCTATTGCCATGGTCACGAAGACCATAGGACTGAGCTCACCATATGGTGTCTTCCAGTGCCACATCTGAGCATTGTGCGGAAGCTGGTGCTGGCCGGCGGTTCCCCAGTAGGCAAGGATGCCGAACGGGACGACACCCATGGCGAGCAGGTTGATGCCTATACCGGGGATAACGTGGTCTCCCTTGAGGTAGACGGTGAGGGCACCGTGCAACATGCCCAGGAGTATTCCAATGAAAACGCCGCCAAGCAGTCCCACAACCGCGTTGCTGGTCAGTTCGGCGAATATCGCACCGAAGAAGGCGCTCATCAGAAGGACACCCTCGTAGCCGATGCTGACCACACCGGCGCGCTCGCTCCACGCGGCACCAACGCTCGTGAGCACTATGGGCACCATGGCCATTAGGGAGGTTATCAGGATGGAGAGCACGGATCCAACGTCCATCAGGCAGCCCCCCTGTGGATTGCTTTCTTAACCAGGTCGTACAGGCTCGG
>JAGHBN010000137.1 GCA_021160985.1 Thermococcus sp. | reverse complement strand
CCACAAGACCTTCCCGGGACCGCAGGGCGGTGTCATAATCTACAAGCGCTTTGGCGAGACCGAGGAGATAGCCAAGCTCCAGTGGGCCATCTTCCCAGGAGTTCTCAGCAACCACCACCTCCACCACATGGCCGGAAAGGTCATCACCGCGGCAGAGATGCTTGAGTACGGTGAGAAGTATGCGGCCCAGGTCGTCAAGAACGCCAAGGCCCTCGCCGAGGCCCTCGCCGAGGAGGGCTTCAAGGTCATCGGTGAGGACAAGGGCTACACCGAGAGCCACCAGGTCATCGTCGACGTCAGCGACCTTCACGAGGCCGCTGGAGGCTGGGCTGCCCCGCTCCTCGAGGAGGCCGGCATAATCCTCAACAAGAACCTCCTGCCGTGGGACCCGCTCGAGAAGGTCGAGAAGCCGAGCGGCCTGCGCATAGGCGTCCAGGAGATGACCCGCGTTGGAATGATGGAGGACGACATGAAGGAGATTGCCAGGTTTATCCGCCGCGTCCTCATCGACAAGGAGGACCCGAAGAAGGTCGAGCGCGACGTCTTCTACTTCAGGCAGAACTTCCAGAAGGTCTACTACTCCTTCGACCATGGCCTCCCGCTCAGGGAGTGATTTCTTTTCCCTTTTCGCTACAATTCTTTTTGAAACCATCAAAACGTTTAATAACCGCAAGTTTGAAGATTGATATGATGAAGATGAAGCGCGTGATACTCGTGATGTTGCTTATATTCGGATTTGTGTCCGCTTACCAAGTATTTCTCACTCAGGGAAACCTTCCGGAAGACTGGGGTTGGGGAAAAGGCCAGATTAACCTTAACGAAACCCTCGGTCCCATAGTGTTCCTCGAGGACACCTCCATCGTTATCCACCTAGATAAACGCGTGTACTCGCCGGGGGATACCATGATTCTAACCGTTGCCAATCACCAAAATTTCACCATCCGGACAGGTTACGGATTCAGGCTTTACCGTAGAGAAAACGGAGGTTGGGTTGAAGTCCAGCTGAACTTGGTCTTTCCCGCCGTGGTGGCGGAGGTGGAACCAGGCAAGAGCTGGGAACAGAAGATAGACCTTCCGCTGAACCTCGAAAGCGGAAGTTACAGGATCGAGAAGCAGGTATGCTCGGAGAAGATCTGCATCTACAAACACGCCGAGTTCGAGGTGAGAGGGGAAGACAGATGAATCGGAAACTGATTTGTGTCATTGGCATCATTCTCATTATCTCGGCCGTTGTTTGTCTTGAAAGATCGGGGGAGAGCACTCCCCCAGAAAATACTGGAGTCTCTCAGACTTCCGTCCTCATGGTTCTCGATAGAGAAGTTTACCACGCCGGCGAGACTGCCACCCTCACGATAATCAACAACGGAAGCGAGACCCTTCTAGTCGGCGTGGCTTACAAGCTCTACCGGCTTGAGGGTGGGGAGTGGAGGGAAGTCCCTCTGGGCCTCACATTCACAATGATCGGTTATATGATACCACCCGGCGGCAACTGGAGCCAGAGGATAGGGCTGGTTACCTCTGTGAAAGGAGAGAGTGAATTAGGAACACTGGCGCCCCTCCCTCCGGGAAAGTACCGCATAGAAAAAACAGTCACCATTGACCGGGGGCGCTGCAGAACAAGGAGCGATGAAATAACTCTCTCGGCCGAGTTCGAGGTGGTAGGATGAGGTGGAAGGCCGGAGCCGGAATCACCCTTCTTGTTCTTCTTCTCTGGGGACTCACGGGCCCGCACTTCATGGTAAGCCTCGACAAACGCACCTACTCACCCGGGGAAGAACCGGAACTGACGATAAGGAACGTTGGTCTGACGCCCATCTACTTCGGCCAGGATTACCGCATCTACCGCTGGGAGAACGGGAGCTGGGTTGGAGTGATAACCCCATTCTTCTTTATCGATATTCTTTACGACCTTCTTCCGTTCCAGTCTTGGAGGCAGAGCGCCACGCTAAAATATCTGCCCGAGAACGAATCTCCAGGTGAGCCCATCCCCTACCCAGACCTTCCTCCTGGGAGGTACAGGCTCGTAAAGAGGATCTGCGGCCCGCCACTCGGCTGCAGGAACGCGAGCGTGGAGTTTGAGATAACCGGCTAGCCTGGCAAAACTTTTTATTCTCCTTCCACATACCGAACCCTCGGCTAAAGGGGTGAGAAAGATGAAGTTCTGTCCAAAGTGCGGTAACCTCATGCTTCCCGACAGGAAGAAAAAGGTCTGGGTCTGCCGTTCCTGCGGCTACGAGGAGCCTTTCGACGAAGAAAAGGACAGGGAGAGGACGAAGATTACCCAGAAGGTCGAGCACAAGCCCGACGAGGACATAGTCATCATTGAGCAGGATCTCAAGACCCTCCCGACCACGAAGGTCACCTGTCCGAAGTGCGGCAACGACACCGCCTACTGGTGGGAGATGCAGACGAGGGCCGGCGATGAGCCGAGCACGATATTTTACAAGTGCACCAAGTGCGGCCACGTCTGGAGGTCTTACGAGTGAAGGCGCTCTCCGAACTTGAGCGTGAGACCCTCAGGGGGCTCGCAGAAAAGGCTCTGAAGGAGCTTGAGGAAGCTTATAAAAGGATACCCGACACTGACAACGGAAAAGCTTATTTATTCCGTGGCAAAGAAAGGGTTAGGTTAATGCTCAACCTATTGAAGGAGGGGTGAAGATGCCATTTGAGATAGTTTTTGATGGTGCTAAAGATTTCGCCGATCTTATTGCTACGGCAAGCAACCTTATCGACGAGGCGGCGTTCAGAGTCACGGAGGAAGGCATTTCTATGAAGGCCATGGACCCCAGCAGGGTCGTTCTCATTGACCTGAACCTCCCGGAGAGCATATTCTCCAAGTACGAGGTGGAAGAAGAGGAGACCATCGGAGTAAACATGGATCACTTCAAGAAGATACTCAAGCGCGGAAAGAACAAGGACACACTCATTCTCAGGAAGAGGGATGAGAACTTCCTCGAGATAACGTTTGAGGGAACAGCCAAGAGGACATTCAGGCTGCCTCTCATTGAAGTTGAGGCCCTTGAGCTCGACCTCCCCGACCTGCCGTTCACGGCCAAGGTAGTCATCCTCGGCGAGGTCCTCAAGGAAGCCGTTAAGGACGCAAGCCTCGTAAGCGATGCCATGAAGTTCATAGCCAAGGAAAATGAGTTCACGATGAAGGCTGAAGGGGAAACTCAGGAAGTGGAGATCAAACTCACCCTCGAAGATGAGGGACTGCTAGACCTCGAGGTTGAAGAGGAGACCCAGAGCGCCTACGGAATAAGCTACCTCGCCGACATGATTAAGGGCATCGGAAAGGCGGACGAGGTCATAATCCGCTTTGGAAACGAGATGCCCCTCCAGATGGAGTACCCCATAAGGGAAGAAGGAAAGCTCGTCTTCCTGCTGGCTCCCCGTGTTGAGGACTGACCTTTCCTATTTTTAGGCAGGTGGGAGCGTGGACATCGTCAAACTAAGGGAACTCCTTGAAGGCGAGCTTTCTTCCCCATATCTTACGGAATTAGACGATGAGTTCTACAGGGAGTTCGACAGCCTGATAAAGGCCCTGAAGATGGGGGCCGAAAGCTCCCATGAGAGAGGAGAAGACGTCGAGGAGCGCCTCTACCTGGCGCAGCTTAGTATAGCCGAGAAGCTGATGAAAGATATCATCAAAATCCGCCTCCACAAGATAGTTGACCTCGCAGTAGAGGGCGCGATGGGAGGCCTCACCGAGGAAGAGAAGAAGATATTCGCCGTTCTGCGCGCTTTCGTGGAAAGGGAAGAAATAACCCTGCCAGAGGACCTTTCCGAGATAGAGCTCCCAGAGCCGCAGGCCGAAACCGAGTTCGAGCTTCCGAGAAGGACCCCGATAAGCGAGGCATACATAATCAAGGTAGACCTGCCGAAAATACTCGACCTCGAGCTGAGGGAATATGGGCCCTTCAGGGCAGGAGACTTAGCTACAATCCCCAGGGAGCTTGGAAAGGTTCTTTTAGCACGGGATGCGGCCGAGAGGATAAGGATCTCACCATAAGTTTTTTGAAGGATCTTTATTGGGGAGCTTTATAGAACACGCATGTTTTCCCCGTTGTGGAAAAGGTAATTGCTAGTGGTTAATTTTGAACCTCGCCGGGAGTTGCTTCTCCCTGAAGTTATCTCATCCTGTACTCCGTTAGAGAAGTTACTCAGCTTTTTCTTGTTCTTGAAAATCTCCTGCAACTGCTTCGCCTGACCGTTCGCTATGATTTTCTAACCCAAACCTCTTCTTGTACAGCTCCTCCACTTCGCGATAGAACTTTTGGAGGAAGTCGTAGTCATCAGACTCTTCCCCGTGCTCAAGCCTGATTTCCTCAATAACGGGAGCGTACTTTTCTAGGTACTCCCTGCTGATTTTCAGGACGTCCTCAACGAACTCTTTAAGAGGGAGCTCGAGAACACCCTTGTGCTTGCCCTTGTATTCAGGGCAGTCAGTATAAGATAGGAGCTCGTTCTCATAATATATTAATAAACTGTTGCTGTTTTTGCATTTAAACACATAATTACCAAAGTATATAAACAATGTTGTATCATACTCAGTCTGTTTTTGTAACATTGCCTTCGACACGTTTAGGAGTTCTTGAAGTATCCCGTAAGGATCTCCCGGCTGTCCGGTTAGTTTCCCACCTTTCGTGCTCCAGCATAATCCGGCCAAAATTTGTCCATTTACTCTCAAAATAATTGGAAAGGGGAAGGTTGGCTCAGCTGTGTTAAAAGTTGAGAGATCTATGTGCATCTCAACACAGTCTCCTCGAAGAGTTATAGGACTAGCCATGGTTCTCATGCTTAACCCACCCACCTGCCAATTGTTGAGACATACTTTGCAACTGCTGAACCTGCCTTGGGATAAACAGTTTTTAGGCAGTAACTGTTCCCTTCTCTCAGAAACACGAATTCCACGACGTCTATCCCCTCTTTTCTTATGCCGAGCTTTTTAAGATTGATCGTCAGTATAACCTTGCTATTACCATTGAACTTTCCTGCATAATCTGGGTCTTTGAGCGCCCTCTTCACCACGTCATCAAGGAACTCCCTGAGCTCTTTCTCGTCCCTGAAGACTTTCGGGAGCTGAACAACCCTTCCAGTTTTAGGCTCGACAATCCTCTGACCCAGCGGCCAGAAGGTCGTTATCCCCGCTTCCTCCATCTCATGCCCCCAGACGTGCCTCAGGAGCATGTTGATGAGGCCTTCGTCTTCGTCTCCCTTCTTTATAACCACCTTGTAATCTCCGACCTGTCCGAGGAGGTATCCATCTCCAACCTTCCTTGAGATTCTTCCCAATGCCTTTTCTGACCGTTCAACCCCTTCCTTCACGGCTTTTACTGTCGCCCCGTGCTTGACGGCCTCCTCAACTGCCTCCGTTGAAACTCCAGCCCTGACGAGGTCGTCGAGGGCCTTAGCGGCATCATCACCGTGCTTAGCTATGTCGTCAAAGATGTGGGCGAACCTCTCATTTACGAACCTGGCCTTTTGAAGCCCCTGGTCAATCTCCTCAACAATGTCGAGGCGCTTCAATATGGAGTACACTCTTCCAGGAACTTCGACAAGCTCATCACCGTGCCTGAATATGCTAACAATCTCATCGCCTTCTATGGCCAGGCTGAAAACAAACACGGAACCCGCGGCAACGGTACACTTTATGGAGTCACCACCGTAGTCGGAGCACACGTTGTACGCGTTGTACGCGTCCCAGAGCGCAAAACCTACTGAGATCATTGCTCCGATGAGGATCGGGATTTGAATGAACTGCGGTTTATCTCTCCTTTCTGTGCTGGATAGGTTACCGTGTAGCCGATGGGGAAGAACCTCGGTGTGGATTGTGGTGTTAGCCTCACCCACGAACTCATGAAGAGACCGTTTCCGGAGGTGATGCGCAGTTTAACGTAAACCGGCTCTCTAACGTTGAAGAAGACTGCAACTTTTTGCCCCAGGGTTTTAAGCGCCCGAGGTTCACGCGCTCGTTGATGCTCTTTCCGTCCTTGCTGATAAGGACTGTTCCGTAGCCAGTCAAACAGTTCGGCGGGACATTTCAAGTGACGACCGCAATATTGCCGCTTTGCTCAACGCTGTCAAGGCGGATTGGATACGCTCCCGAATTTGCTTCCAGTACAGGAAGCCCGGACCATGGCAGGGAAAGAGCCGCGGCTCCGGGCAACGTCAACACGAGCAGGAGAATTAACGCTCCAACCATCCGGCGGTTCAATCTTACCATCTCCGGAAGGTTTCAATCATGGTCGAATAATTCACATTTAAAAGAATTTCGTAAACTTGAAGTTATAAACAGAAGTATAAAATATCTATCGGTTCAGCGTTTTGCATCATGGGTAGTGGGATGGACAATAGTTTGCCAACATGATCCTTCCAAGCGAAACAAAGGTTTTTATATTTCACATCGCCCATCTTTAGGGGGTTATAATGCCTTTCTCCGTCTGCATGCGCGACTGCTACGACACCTGTTCGATGGTGAGCGAGCTCAAGGACGGAAGGCTCAAAGTAAGGGGCAATCCGGAACACCCGATAACAGCGGGCTTCCTCTGCCCGAAGGGCGCGCTTCTGCCAAAATGGTTCCACTCGGAGAGCAGGCTCAAAAAACCACTCATTAGAACGGGCGAGAGGGGAAGCGGGGAATTCAGGGAGACAAGCTGGGAAGAGGCGATAACCCTTGTAGCGAAGAAGCTGAAGGAGACCATCGAGAAACACGGGAGCGAGAGCGTTCTGGTGTACCAGTACGCCGGCGACAGGGGTGTTGTCAACTACGCCTTCCCGCTGAGGCTCTTCCACTACCTCAACACGGCGATGCTCGACTACGGAATCTGCGATAGGGCCGGTCAGGAGGCCCTTAATGATGTCTACGGAACGGCAGTTGGCCTCGACCCGGAGGAGCTCAAAAACAAGAAGCTAATAGTCTACTGGGGAATAAACACCTTCTGGACGAACCTTCACGGCTTCGCCCTCGCCAGAAGGCACAACCTCGAAATCTGGACGGTTGACGTCGTGAGAACCGAGACCGCCAAGCGCTCCGACAGGTTCTATCAAGTGAGGCCCGACACCGACGTCCTCTTCGCCCTCGGAGTTGCGAAGGTTATAATCGAGGAGGGGCTTTACGATAAGGCCTTCGTCCGCGAGAACGTTTATGGCTTTGAAGAATTCAAGAATTATGTAAAAACATTATCGCTTGATTATGTGGGCAGGGAGACTGGTTTGAGAATTGAGGAGATTGAGGAGTTTGCAAGGGGCTATGCCGAAAAGAAGGGTGTAATCCATATCGGTTACGGCTTTCAACGCTCCCTGGCCGGTGGGGAAGCGGTCAGGGCAATAGCAATCCTTCCGGCATTGGTGGGCCATCGCTTCGGCTTCATCTACGACATGAAAACGATAGACAAAAGCTACGCTGAAGGCGCGTTCCTGAGGACGAAGCCGGCGAAGAGGATTCCCCAGATGAAACTCGCCGAGTACATCGAGCGGGGCAAGATAAGGTTCCTCTACATCTACAACTCCAACCCGCTCGCGAGCCTTCCGAACCAGAACAGGCTGAGAAAGGCATTGAAAGAAAGCGACGTCTTCGTCGTTACGCACGACATTTTCCTGACCGACACTGCACTCTACTCAGACGTTGTCCTCCCGGCGAACACCTTTTTCGAGCGCCTAGACATAGCAGACAGCTACTACCACCGCTACGTAGCTCTTAATGAGCCAATAGTGAGGCTTTACGGGAAGAGCAACAGCGAGGTCACGCGCCTTCTGGCGAAGGCACTTGGCATAGATAATCCCCACCTCTACGAGAGCGACGAGGAGGTAATCCGGAAGATTCTCGAACTCAACGGCATGAGCTTTGAGGAGCTGAGGGCCAAAGGCTTTGTGAAAGTCCCCGAAAAGCCCAAGACGTGGGAGACGCCGAGCGGGAGGATTGAGTTCTTCTCGCGGAGGGCCGTTGAGAGGGGGCTGAGCCCGTTCCCGAAGTACAGGAAGTTCGGGGGCAAATACCCGCTCCGCCTGCTAACGCCAACCCACAGAATGACGATAACGAGCCATTACCACAACACCCACGGCATGATTGACCCTCACCTTTACATGAATCCCACTGATGCATGGGACAGGGGAATTTCGGACGGTGACACAGTTGAGGTCTTCAACGAGTATGGCAGGATAAAAACGAAGGCAAAGCTCAGTGAGGACGTCCCACGAGGAGTCGTCCTCCTGTACAAGGCCTTCTGGCCGTCCCTGCTCGGCTGGAACGCCAACGTCCTGACGACGGACGAGACCGTAGAAAAATACGGCAACGCCTCTGCTTATCACTCAACTTGGGTTGATGTGAGGAGAGTTTGAGGCAAAAATAGCCTTTTCTTTCAAGCTTTTTGACGATTCTTTTCTGGTTGATCCTTCATTCTGACAACAAACTGTGCAAACTTTTGCATGCCTGCCCAGTGACACCTTAAACTATCTTGAAATTCGACAAAGATAATAGCGCTGAGCGAACCGAAAGGTTTATATATTCGAACCTAATAAGTTTATAGTGAAGACGACACACAAAAAGAAGAGGTGATGGAAGATGGTCGTCATAGGAGAAAAGTTCCCGGAAGTCGAGGTCAAGACCACCCACGGAGTGATAAAGCTCCCGGACTACTTCGCCGAGCAGGGCAAGTGGTTCGTTCTCTTCAGCCACCCGGCAGACTTCACCCCGGTCTGTACGACCGAGTTCTACGCCATGCAGAAGCGCGCTGAGGAGTTCAGGAAGCTCGGCGTCGAGCCGATAGGGCTGAGCATTGACCAGGTCTTCAGCCACCTCAAGTGGATGGAGTGGATAAAGGAGAACCTCGGCGAGGAGATAACCT
>JAGHBN010000058.1 GCA_021160985.1 Thermococcus sp. | reverse complement strand
GGGCAGTACACCCGGGATCGCTGGCGGGCTTAACTTCCGGGGTCGAAACGAGTCCGGGTGTGACCCCGCCGCTATGACCGCCGTACCGGTACTGACCTCCCAGGTTGGGTTTATAAATATTGCGGTGGAGAGGCTGCGTAAACCCTATATAATCCGGCGCCTAAGAAACCCCGGTGTTGAGAATGGGACTGATTGAAGACAAAGCCCTCGTGGAGGCAGCTCTTTTCGTCTCGGGAAGACCCCTCAGCGTTAAGGAGCTCTCGCGAGCCCTTGGAATAAGATCCCTCGATTACATTGAAAAGCTCATAGAGCTGATAGCCGCGGAGTACGCGGAGAGGAAGAGCGCCATAGAGGTAGTAAAGGTTCTGGGAGACAAGTACGTGATGCAGGTGAAGCAGGAGTACAGCCAGCAGGTCATCCACCTCATGCCAAGGCCCGATCTGAGAACTGGAGAACTTAAGACGCTCGCGCTGATAGCGTATCTCCAGCCCATAGAGCAGAGCAAGATAATCAAACTCCGCGGAAGCCAGGCCTATGAGCACATCAGGAAGCTCCTGGAGATGGGAATGATCTATGCGGAGCCCTATGAGAGGACAAAGCTCCTCAGAACGACACCCAAATTCGCAGAACTCTACGGATTCCCATCCGATGACCCAATGGTAATAAAAGAGGCCTTTAAGAAGGTTGTACACGCAGAATACAGTGATTTAATATCAAAACTGGAAGGAAAGAGCAGCCCAAATGAAGAATCCGCCGAAAATGAAGGGGAAAACACAGAGAGTTCTGAAGAGCCCTCCGGTTCGGGAGAAGCCGAGTAAAGCCTCTTTCCACCACTTTCAGAATCCTGAATGCCGGTGACAGGATTTTTTCATCTGGAAAAGTTTAAATACCCCGGCGAAGAATTACCATTAAGGTGAGTGTTATGGGAGTGCTGACAAAGGACCAGATTATTGAGGTCATCGAGAGGCAGAGGGGACTCTCACGGGCTGAAATCAAGGAAAAAATAGCCGAAATATCCAGGAGGGAGGGGATTTCCGAGCACGCTGCGGCGCTGATGCTTGCAGAAGAGCTCGGTGTCAACCTCGAGGGAGAGGAGGAGCTCCTCCACATTGCCGACCTCGTGCCCGGAATGAGCGGGGTAAACATCGCCGCTAGGGTTCTGAGGAAGTATCCCCCGCGCGAGTACAAGAAGAAGGATGGCTCCACTGGAAGGGTTGCCAACCTCATCATCTACGACTCCACCGGAAAAACGAGGCTCGTCCTCTGGGACAACTTCGTGACCAAGTACTACAACGAGATAAACCAGGGCGACGTGATAAAGGTGATAGACCCCAGTGTGCGCGAGGGGAGGAACGGCGTCGAGCTCCACACCTACTTCAAGACGAGGATAATCCTCAACCCCGAGGATCCAAGGGTGGAGGAGATACCCCCGATAGAGGAGGTCAGGAGCTACAGCTACCAGCGGGTCAGGATAGGAGACCTCATGGGCGGCGAGAAGTTCGTCGAGGTCAGGGGCACCATCGCGAGGCTCTACCGCGTTACGGTCTACGATGCCTGCCCGACGTGCAGGAGAAAGGTGGACTACGACCCCGCAGGTGACTCGTGGATATGCCCCGAGCACGGGGAGGTTAAGCCGTTGAAGATAACGATAATCGACTTCGGCCTCGACGACTCCACCGGCTACATAAGGACGACGCTCTTTGGAGACGACGCCGCGGAGCTCATCGGAGCCGATCCGGAGGAAATAGCCGAGAAGCTGAAGGATCTCGTGGACGGGGGGCTAACCATCAAGGAGGCCGGGAGAAAGCTCGCGGAGGAGGAGTACTACACCCTCCTTGGAAAGGAGATAATCGTGAGGGGCAACGTTGTCGAGGACCGCTTCCTCGGAGTCTTCCTGAAGGCGTTCGGATGGGAAGAGGTCGACGAGAGGAGAGAGATCGCCCGGGTGAGGGCGGAGCTCAGGGAAGTCCTGAAGGAGGTGCTGTGAATGGAGGAGCCCGAGAGACAGTTCAGGCGGAGAAAGCCCACTGTTGAGAGAAAGATCGGCGAGATTAGCGAGAACGACACGCGGGTCGCAATAATAGGAAAAGCCTTCAAGGTCGACAAGATAGACTACACCTTCTGGGTGGACGACGGAACCGGAGTCATCCTCGTTGAGAGCGAGGAAAACGTCCTGCCCGAAAACGGCCAGATAGTCAGGGTAATAGGGCGGGTGATACGGAACGAGGAAGTTCACCTCTTCGGAGAGGTGGTTCAGGACTTCAGCGATGCTGACTTGGAGGCCCTCGAGGAGATCCGGGAGCTCGAAAGAACCGTTCTTCCAAAGATGAGCAACGCCATAGCCTTCTTTGGAGGTGAGGAGGAATGAAAAAGCGCCTTCCAGCAAGCAGGGTTTACCTGAAGGACATCATTGACGGCTACTACGTCAGGAGCGAGGGCGATTTCGAGCCCAACTACCTCATAACCAGGGACGCGAGGAAGGTTTACCGCGTCAAGGTGGTTGCAACTGTCGTCAGAGACCCCATGATAAGCGACGACGAGACCTACGGACGTTTCCAGATTGACGACGGCACAGGCACCCTCTGGGTCTTTGGCTTCCGCGAGAACACGCGCTTTGTGAAGCTCGTCAAGAAAGGAGACCTCGTCCAGATCATAGGGAAGGTGGCCGAATGGCGCGACGACAAGCAGATACTCGTGGAGGGCGTTTCCAAGGTCAGCCCCAACATGTGGATACTGCACAGATTCGAGACCCTGAAGGAGAAGGTTGAACACGTCAAGAAGGCCAGGATAGCCTTCGAAATCTACGACCGCTACGGAATAACGGCCAAGGCCAAGGTCATAGCCAAGAACAAGGGAGTCAGCGAGGACCTGCTGATGACGATAGACGAGCTCTACACTCTGATGCTCGAACAGAGGGCACTGGATGAAGAGATAGTCGAAGAGGAGCCCGTTGAGGAGGAAGAACTGCAGGAGAAGCCCGAGCTCGAGAAGGCCAAGCAGGCAGTTCTTGAGCTGCTCAGGGAGAAGGGCAAGGCGCTGTCCCACAAGTTCATCATCAAGAAGCTCTCTTCAGACTTCGAGGAGGAAATAATAGAAGAGGCCATAACCAGACTTCTCGCAGACGGGGAGATTTACGAGCCCGAAATCGGCTACTATGAGCCGCTTTGAGGCCCCCAAATTTTTCACTTCTTTTTCCATGAAGAAATAAATGAAAGACGCTCTCCGAGAGCCAGTTCTCAGTACTGCTCCCTCATAGTCCTTATGACCGGGTCGTGAATGAGCGTTGAGGTTATGCTGTCGACCATTCTGAAGAACTCGTCCCGTCCCTTCTCAAGCTCCATGTTCTCAAGCTTCAGGAGCTGGCATGAGTCGCCGAGTATCCATTTGCCCAGGAAAATCTTCTCCCTTCCGTCCTTTTTTATGTCAACGCGGATGAGCCCGTAAGGGATGTCCGCGGTCCACCAGTTGGCCTTGAAGGTGACCTCCCAGCCAGCCTCTTCGATTACCTTGAGAACCTCCTCTAGCGTCCTCCCCGGGCCGTGGGGAGTTTTGAACGCAATGACGGTCCACAGGCCGTCGCCCTCAAGGGCCTCAATTAACTCCTCCTTAAACTCCATTTTCTCACCTCCTCACCACAGAGCGGCAATCATGAAGGCCGTGACGGCCAAGAATATGCTGATTTTAAGCAGCTTCTGAGACTTGTGCGCCGTCCTCTCATCCTGACTCTTCAGTATGAGGTATGCTGAGTATAATATAAGGGCATCTACAGGAACCATGGCGTAGTAGCCGAGGCCCACCCCTGCCTTTATAGGCAGAACCGACGCTACAACCGTGAGAACGGCAAACAGTGCCCCAACGTACGCGGCCTTTTTCTTGCCCCAGACTATCGGAAGGGTCCTTGCGCCCTTGCTGAGGTCTCCCTCAACATCCTCTATGTCCTTCACAACTTCCCTCGCCACGTTGACCAGGAACGCACAGAGGGCAAGGTAGCCAGCAAGCCCTATTTTTTCTACAGCTATGGCGCCGTAGAGGGGAGTTACACCAGTCAAACCGGCCACCACGAGGTTCCCCACGAAGGGGAGGGGCTTGAGCTTCCACGCATAGAGTATCATCGCGGTATACGCTATGAAAGCAATGACAAAGGCGTAGATGTTTATCAGCAGGGAGAGGAGCAAACCAACGGCCATCAAGGCTAGGGAATACCATAGGGCGGTTTTCCTGCCCATAGCCCCCCGCGGGAGGGGTCTGTTGGGCCGGTTTATTTTATCGATCTCGTAGTCAAAGTAGTCGTTTATAGTGTTCCCCCCGGCGCACCCGAGGGTAACAACGAGGAAAGTTAAGATCGCCTTTTCCAGGCTTGGGAAGTGCCCTACAGCAACGATAGCACCCAATAGGCCGACGAAACCGGCCAAAATGCAGTTGTGAGGCCTCGTGATTTCTACGAACGCCTTCAATTCCATTAGGGGCACCTAATTCGATTTGGGTTTGGATTTAAAAAACCTTTGCTAAAGTTCTTCCCTCCTAAGGAGACCCAGCTCATCGCCGCTTTCGAGAACCCTTATCCTTCCAAACCTGAGCTCCACCACGTTCTCAAGCGCCTCCTCTGAAAGGGGTGTCAGAACCTCCGCTTTCATCTCACTGAACCGCAGCCACTTCAGTATCCCCAGACCCTCGCAGAAGCCCTCGGCGTTGATGAATCCGACGAGCAGATTGCTCAACTTTTCGAAGTCTATGGCATGAAGGCTGGGTCTCCGGGGGAGCCTGAAGTCACCGGTATCAGCCTTCACCACGACGTACCTGTCGCTCTTCCACCCGGCGAAGACTATCCAGCCGAAGACCTCGGAAAGGAGGGACTTCTCCCCCCCGCTAAGCCCCCTCCCCTGGAACATTGAGGTTCCCGTCGGGGTTATCCTCCTGAGATCAACCTCGAGGATGGAGGAGCTCTCAAAGTACCTCTTCCACTTCTCCTTGCGAACCTCCCTCCGCTCCTCCCTGGAGTACTCCCTCACCTTATCGCTGACGCTCAGCCGAATAACCCTCGTCAGGTGCCCCACAGAGCGGGCGAGTAGCTCGAGCTCCCCTTCCCTCTCAAGGAGTATCAGGAAGTCCGGCCTGACCAGCTCAACCTTGAGCCTCTTCATCTCGAGCCCAACACCACTTACAAAACCGGTGGTGTCTATCAGCGTAACGTCGGCAGTCTTCGACGCAATCTCCGCCAGCTTGGCAACACCCAGAGCCATTTCCCCCGCGTACTGCCCAGGAGAGGTAGTTCCGATAAAGTAGTGCAGTACACCCTCCAGCTCGCTGGGGGAGGAAATGGGGCCCCTCGGGACACCCAAACTTATCGTGGCCGGGGGAAGGATGCTCTTCTGCCCCACGTCAGAATCAACAACCGTGACGCTCAGTCCCCGGGCGATGAACTCGTTCATGAGAAACGTCAGGAGGGTGGTCTTACCGCTGTCTGTGCCGCCGACTACCATGACTTTTATATGGTCTTTTTCGGCCTCTCCGAGCAGAAGCTGGAGTGCATCGCAACGGTCCGGGGGAACGTCCCTGGTGTAGACTGCTTTGTTCATGGTGAAAAGTACAACCAAAGGAATAAAAATTTAACCGAGGAAAGACTTATAACCCGTGTTCTACCAAGGAATTAGGGAATCAAAATTTACATTGGCCTTAGAGCCCGTTGGTTTAATAAACATGTAAACCTAAAAATAGGCAGGAGGGCTAAAGATGGATGTTAAAGGAACCCTGACTCCCAGGCAGATAAAGCTTCTCAGAAAGCTCTACGATGAAGGGAAAAGCATAGAAGTGCACACAGTCGAGAAGACGCAGGATGAACTCGCAGAAGAACTCGGAATTACGAGGCAGGCCCTCAGCAACCACCTCAAAGTCCTGAAGGAGCTCGGGTATATCAGGACGGGAAGGGGCTTTATAGACCTCACAGAGAAGGCTCTCGACCTCCTAGGAGAGAGAAAGGGAGACGTTTTCGTCTTCGTAAGGATAGAGCCTACAAAGAGA
Source organism: Thermococcus sp. (assembly GCA_021160985.1). GTDB lineage: Archaea > Methanobacteriota_B > Thermococci > Thermococcales > Thermococcaceae > Thermococcus. The sequence goes on along the minus strand of JAGHBN010000058.1, from coordinate 1,823 downwards.
AAGCAGGTCTACGACGCCATCAAGAATATGAAAATCAAGCGCATCTACCGCGTCACTGGAGATATAGACTTGATAATCGAAGCCGACAAACAGCGCCTCGATGAAATACTTGAGGACATAGCCTCCCTGGAGGGAGTGAAGGAGACCATAACTCACGTCGTGCTGGAACTCCTCTGAGCAGATTCTCCTTCCAAAAATTTCCAAATTTTCTTTGCAAGGAAATTAATGTTTTTTCCAAACTTGGCAGACACCGGGACAAAGACTTCGTCAATCTGGCTGTAGGGCACACCGAACTTCTCCGCCAGGTACGTTATGGTCGCCCTTAGATTCCTCACCTTGTCGATCTTGTTTACGGCCACCAGGGTTGGTATCCCAAGCTCCCGGAGGAACTCAAAGAACTCAACATCTATAGGGATCTCGCCCCTCTTCTCCCAGCGCTCTATAATCTCCGGAGCGGCCTTTCCATCAATCACAAGGACTGCCAGCTCTATGTCCTCTGCGTTCTCCTCGATGAACTTCACTATCTCATCTTTGACCTTCTCCTGCTTCGTTTTCGGAACGCCGCTCATGAACCCAAATCCGGGCATATCCACCACTTTCCTGTTCCTCCAGTTGACCTCCACAGGCTTTCTGGTGACCCCCGGTCGTTTACCCCGCTTGACCCACTTTCCGGTGAGCGCAAAGATGAGCGTGCTCTTTCCAACGTTGGACCTTCCCACGAATATTATCATCGCCGTCCCCCTACATAGGGAGGGCATCCCGGCTTATAAGGGTTGGCGGAAAGGTTAAGTATTCCAAGGGCCAAATGAAAAGCGGTGATGCAAATGCCTGAGGGTGCAGAAACGAAAGCCAACCAGCTTATAAACAAGTTTGTTGTCTCGCTCACCGAGGGGAAGATTCTCGGATTCGTGACCGACATAAACGTTGAAGTTGAGGGCGACCAGTTCTACTTCATTCTGAAGATGAAGGAAATCGAGAACCTCGGAAAGGGCCAGAGCATGTTCTCAAGCGAAAAGAAGATGAAAATAAGGCCCAGTGAGATAGTCAACGTCGGCCCCGACGTCATAATCCTCGGAGACGGCAAGGTCCCGCCGCTGAGGGATATAGAGAGGCTCAATCAGATAGCCGAAGAGTACAACTCGCTAATGAGGGAGTTGGAGGCCAAGGAGAAGATGATAGAGCGCCTGAAGGAGGAGAACTTCAACCTCACAAAGAAGGTTGAGGAACTCGAACGCGAGATCAGAAAGCTCCACATCATGAAGGAGGACTTCGAGCACCTCAAGGAGCAGCTTGTGAGGCAGGAGGGACAGCTTGAAATGGCGAGGGACTACATAAGGCTGCTCGAGGGAATAAGGCACGACATGGACAAGCTCAAGGAAGACGTCGACAAACTCATCCAGAGCCAGCTGGAAGAAGTTGTGAGGGCAATAATAAACGAAGAACTCAATGCAAGGGGATTAAAGAAGACGAGCTTCATTTAGGCCCCAAATATCTGGGACCCGAAGGCGTGGAGGAGGACCTCTATTGCGACGAGTATCAGGGTCAGGGCTATAACGCCCTTCGGCGATATTTTTATTGCTCTCGTGTCCTCGTCGAAGAACCTCATGAGGCCGGCACCGGTCGGTGGAAGTGTGGTCTTTTCTCTCGCCATTTTCTCTCACCCCTTAGAATGGCTACCACAGGGAAAGTATAAAAAAGTTTTGATAGGGAGAAACTTTTTAAAAGATAACCCGCAGCCCATGGTGGATAAGGGGTTTACCCAATGAATCCCGCTAATGACACAGGAGGTGGGAGGAAATGGCGACCTTCAAGCTCGTTATATC
>JAGHBN010000054.1 GCA_021160985.1 Thermococcus sp. | reverse complement strand
GGAATAGTGGGGGACGCACTGCTGATACTCACGAACGTCCTTGAGACGGACCCCGAGGCCGTGAAGGGGCACCTGTCGGAGGATTTATTCAAGAAACTGATGAGTCTGATAGAAAAAAAGAATCCCTACGTCCGCGAGAACGCCATGCTGCTTTCGTACAAAATTGTCGAGGAGTTCCCGGAGGTTGCCATGGGGCGCAGGGATTGGCTCGTTGAAGCCATACGGCGGGGCCTGGTGGAGGGCACGAAGGAACAGAAGGGCTTTCTGGTCATGGTCATTGGCGAGCTCGGGCTTTCCGAACTGAGGCCGGAGGTCGAGGAACTCCTGAACGTGGAGGACAAGGTCATCCTCCCGTTTGAGGGCAAGAAGTGGGTTCCCCTCGGGGAAATAGCGAAGGAAACCCTCGAGAAACTCTGAGGCTGTGCCCTCAGAAGGCATAGAAAAACTTATCAGTGGGAACCCCCTGAACCGGTTCAGGGGTATCCATGTCGTAATGTCATAACTCATAGGGGATGGTGGTACCATGTTCGAAGCGCTCCCTGCGATTATCCTCCTGGCTCTGGTGGCCCTGGTGGGCTGGCTGGTCTTGAAGCTAACTTTTAGTGTTTTAAAATGGCTCGCCATTAACACCCTCTCCGGCCTCATAGTGCTGGGTCTCCTGAACTTCCTTGGAATCACTCACGTTCAGCTGAACGTCATCAACCTCCTGATAGTGGCCCTCGGTGGGATTCCGGGAGCTTTCATTGTAATCCTGCTCTCCCTTCTCTAACTCCAAACCTTTATAAAGGCCCTTTTCTTGCCTATTTCAGCGAGAGCGGTTAGGGGTGATGCTCATGTCTCACAAATCCGCTGAAATGTATGAGCTCAAGAAAAAGGTCGAGGAGCTGAAGGGCTATCGAGGCCGCGCAACCGAGCTCGTCAGCCTCTACATCCCGGCAGGCTACGAGATAAACAAGGTCATGCAGCAGCTTAGGGAGGAGTACGGAACGGCCCAGAACATCAAGAGCAAGTCCACCCGAAAGAACGTCCTCGGTGCCCTCGAAAGGGCAATGCAGCACCTCAAGCTCTACCGAAAGACCCCTGAAAACGGGCTTGCTCTCTTCGTTGGAAACGTCAGCGAGCAGGAGGGTGTGAGCGACATAAAGCTCTGGGCGATCGTCCCGCCCGAGCCCCTCAACGTCAGGCTGTATCGATGTGACCAGACTTTTGTTACCGAGCCCCTTGAGGAGATGCTCCGCGTTAAAGATGCATACGGCCTCATCACCGTCGAGAAGAACGAAGCAACCATCGGACTCCTCAGGGGCAAGAGGATCGAGGTTATAGACGAGCTCACATCGAACGTCCCAGGAAAGACCCGAGCCGGTGGTCAGTCGGCGAGGCGTTACGAGAGGATTCGCGAGCAGGAGACCCACGAGTTCATGAAGAGAATCGGCGAGCACGCCAACAAAGCTTTCCTCCCGCTCCTTGAGAAGGGCGAGCTGAGGGGAGTCATCATCGGCGGTCCAGGACCGACCAAGGAGGAGTTCGTCGAAGGGGACTATCTCCACCACGAGCTCAAGAAGAAGATTATCGGAGTCGTTGACATAAGCTACCACGGCGAGTACGGGCTGAGGGAGCTGGTTGAGAAGGCCAGCGACATCCTCAGGGACCACGAGGCGGTGAAGGAGAGGAAGCTCATCCAGGACTTCTTCAGGCACCTCGTCAAGGACACCGGAATGATAACCTACGGTGAGAAGGAAGTCCGCCAGGCACTTGAACTCGGAGCTGTGGACACGCTCCTCATAAGCGAGGGCTACGACAAGGTCAGAGTCAGGGCAAAGTGCAACAACTGCGGCTGGAGCGAGGAGAAGACGATGAGCGAGAGCGAGTTCCACGTCTACAGCAAGAAGCTAACCCACTGCCCCAAGTGCGGCAGCCAGAACATAAGCTTTGAGAAATGGGATGTCGCAGAGGAACTGATAAAAATGGCAGAGGAGGCCGGCTCTGAGGTGGAGATAATCTCCCTCGACACCGAGGAGGGCCAGCAGTTCTACAAGGCCTTCGGCGGACTCGGAGCGTTTCTGAGGTACAAGATTCACTGAGCTACTTATACGCATCTTCCCCCTTCTTTAAACGATGTATCAGAACCAAGCGTTTTTGCCAGTTAACAGAATAAATCACCCCGTAATCTCCGATTCTAACCCGATATACGTCCAAATCAGCGGAACCCTTTATCTTAACGATATCAAACCTGTCCCTCGGAACTGCTTCGTATCTAAGAGCATCTTTTAACTCCAGGAACTTCCTCAGATTGGCCTTCGGGAGAGATTTAACGGCTTTGACTACTTCCCGCTTTATCTTGACCTCAAAGGTCATGAGTTCTCCTCCAAGGGCTCTTCGAGGTCATCTGCGTCAACCCATTCCTCCTCGTGGAACTCCCGGGCTTCTCTTTCTATCTTCTTAACTTCTTCGGCCGAGAGCTCGTTCTTGGCCAATGGAACAAGCAGAGCTTCAAGACGCTGAACTTCTGCCTTTAGGCGCTCAAGCTCTTCCATAACGTGCCTTACGGTTGCCTCGCTAACTCTTTCCATAAGCTCACCGTCCCGTGGTTCTCATGAAACTATTTCTATTTTTCGCTTAGTAGCCAGGTAAAACCCCTTCGGGACTCAGCCCAGCACCTCGGTGAGCAGTTTCCTTATCTCTTCTTTTACGTCGCCACCGTCCATCTGGTAGGGCGGCCTCAGGACGGGCTTTATTGAGAAGCCCCTGAGGCTCATTGCGAGCTTTATCGCCGAGCCGAACGAGGAAGCGAGGTCGTAGACCTTTGACAGCCTTGCGAGCTTCCTTGCGTATTCAAAAGCGTCCTCGAACCTCTTTTCGTTGAAAGCCTTCCAGAGGGCCAGGTGGAGCTCAGGAGCAAAGTTGGCGCAGGCCATTATGCCCCCGTTCCCTCCGAGGACGAGCGTGTTCAGGAAGTGCTGGTCGAGGCCGGTAAAGACCTTGAAGTCCCTTCTCTCACCCTTAACCTCGAGGATTACGTCCCTGATGCGGTTCACGCTGTCTATCGTCTCCTTTATGCCGGCGATGTTGGAATACTCGAAGGCAAGTCGCTTGATGAGGGGGACGCTGAGCGGGTTGGCACAGGCCGGGATGTTGTAGAGTATGATGGGAATATCGGTTCTTTCGGTGACCATGGAATAGTGCTGGAAGAGCGCGTCGTCGTTCAGCGGGCAGTAGTAAGGCGGGGCTATGACGACGTAATCTGCGCCGATGTCCTGGGCGTGCTTTGTAAGTTCTATGACCTCGAACGTGTTCGTGGAGGCCGTTCCCACGAGGTAGAAGGCGGAGTTGACGAGTTCACGTCCTTTTTCAGCGAGTACCTTCTTCTCCTCAACGCTCAGGCTCGTGAACTCCCCTGTTGTCGCGTTGATGAATATTCCGTGGACGCCGGCTTTCTGGAGGAACTCTATGTGTTCTTCAAGGGCCGGGAAGTCGATGGAATAGTCCTTGTTAAAAGGCGTTACAAGGGGTACTATAACACCGCGCATGGAACCACCGAAAGTTTTAGGGGAAAAGGGGTATTTTAGGGTTCCGAACGATTTGGGAAACCTTTAAGTATCGGTACCGATACTAAGTATCGGGGGCGATACCCATGCTGTTTGATCCAAGGCCAAAGAACAGGAGGGAGGAGATTTTTGATAGGGAGACGGAGCTAAATTCACTGGGGAAGGGGCTTCGGGAGTACCCAATAACGGTTCTCATCGGTATTAGAAGAGTGGGAAAGAGTTCCCTCCTGAGGGCCGTTTTGAATGAGTTCGATGGATTGGGTTTATACCTCGATGCGAGGAGGCTGTATGCCGCTGGTGGGGGGACTATAAGTCCAGCGGTGTTGGTTGATGAAATCAGGAAGATACTCCTTGGAAAGGGCAGGTTCGGCTTTTTGGGCGGGATAAAACTTGAGGGCATTAACCTCGGGGGAATAACCCTGAAGCCAAAAGAGACGGGCATAATTGATGTTTTCGAGCTCCTCAACAGCCTTGGAAGAAAGGCCGGACGGGCAGTCATAGCCTTTGATGAGGCCCAGTATTTACGCTTCTACGGGCCTAGAGGAGGAAAAGACCTTCTTGCAGGCATAGCCTATGCCTATGACTCCCTTCCAAACCTTGGCTTTGTGTTTACGGGCTCCGAAGTCGGCCTCCTTCACGATTTCATCGGTATCGACGACTACTCGAGCCCCCTCTTCGGCAGGGTCTATGAGGAAGTTGAAGTGAGGCCGTTCCATAGGGAACTCTCGGAAGAATTCCTCAGGGCTGGATTTAAGGAAGTCGGCATGAAAGTCCCGGAAGAAGAGATAAAGAGGGCCGTTGACGAACTCGATGGCATTCCTGGATGGCTTGTGGAGTTAGGGTTTAACTACTGGAAGAGCGGGAGCTTCGAGAGGGCCATGGAGAGAACCGTTGAGAGAGCCAAGTCAATGATACGCGAGGAGCTCTTTGAGCTTGAGAAGCGCTCCCACAGGTATTCTCTAGTCCTCCGGGCGATAGCAATTGGCCTCCATCGGTGGAAGAACATCAAGGACTACGTGGAGGCCAAGAGCGGGCCCATAACGAACGCGAGGCTCTCCGCGCTTCTGAAAAACCTTGAGAAAATGGGGTGGATAAAGAAGGAAAACGGGGAATACCGGATAATAGACCCCCTCGTTGAGAGGGTGCTGAGGGACTAATCACATCTTCTCTATCGCCCTTATTCCGAGGACTTCAAGGCCGTTCCTGAGAACCTGCTTGACCGCCAAAACGAGCAACAGGCGCTCCTCCCTGATTCCTTCCTCTGCCTTAAGAACCGGGTGGTCCATGTAGAACTTGTTGAAGAGCGAAGCGAGCTCGTTGAGGTACGCTGGAACCAGGTGGGGCTTGATGTCCCTGCCGGCGCTCTCGATGACCTCCGAGAACTTTGCGAGGAACTTGATTAGC
>JAGHBN010000163.1 GCA_021160985.1 Thermococcus sp. | reverse complement strand
GCAGAGCTTTTCAGGAAGAGAAGCTGGATAGAGAACGTCGTGGAGTTCCAGCGCGTTGAGGAGCTGATGGCCGGCATCGTGGGCTGGATACGCGGGAACGGTATGAAGAAGGTCGGCCTTGAGTTCGGAGTGGAGCGCGATGCTTACCTGATATTCTACAAAATCTTCCAGAGGCTCAATCCAACTGTGGAAATAGTGGACGTCCTTGACCTCACGATGGGCCTCAGGATGATAAAAGAGGACTGGGAGCTGGACAACATAAGGAAGGCCGGAAAGATAGCGAAGAAGGGCATGAAGGTCGCTGAGGAAGTCATAAAGCCCGGCAAGAGCGAGCTTGAGATAGCGGCCGAGGTCGTGAGGGAGCTCATGCTCAATGGGAGTGAAGACCCCAAGGTCTACGTTTCAACGACGCCCAGGGCGCACGCCGAGCCTTTCCGCGACCTCAGGGTTCCGGAAAACGGCGTTGTTACCGTCGTCATTGGGGCCGACTGGAACAGCTACTACGCAAACATGGCGAGGACTTTCATCGTGGGGAAGCCGGGCGAGAGGGTTAGGAAAGCCATCGAGGTTAAGGAAGAAGCCCGCAGGATTGCGCTTGAGGAGACGAGGGTTGGCGTTGCCCTGAACGCCGTCGAGAAGAAGCTCGCGAACTTCTTCAAGGAGAAGGGGTTTGGGGACACCTACCTGGCCGGCTACACTCACGGCGTCGGCCTCCTAATCGAGGAGCCGCCGATAACCACGATAGTCGTCCCCCAGAGGGCCGTTAGGGTTCAGGAGAACATGGTGCTGAGTATAATTCACCCGCCCCTCATGATTCCGGAGGGCGCTATAAAGCACGAGGACACCTACATCGTCAAAAAGAATGGACTTGAGAGGGTGACCTAAAACACCCTCGCATAACCCCACTTCCGCACACTGGTCAGGATGGACGTCTCCGTGCTTCTTATTCCCTCTATTCTTCCAAGCTTCTCTATGAGGAAGTTCTCCAGCTCCTGGAGGTCTCTCACCGTCACCTGCATGAGTATGTCGTGCGCCCCGGTCGCTATGCCCAGAACGTCCACCTCTGGGAGCTTGCTCAGCTCTTCGGCCGCTTTCTTCACCCTGCTCGGCTCAACATCGACGGCTATGAAAGCAACTATTGAGTAACCTGCCTTGAATGGGTTTATCAGCGCCGCGAACTTCCTAATGACGCCCCTCTCGACAAGCTTCTTCACCCTGAGCCTGACAGTCGATTCCGGCACCTTGAGGCGTCTCGCTATCTCGGAGTAGCTGGCCCTTCCGTCCTCCTGAAGGATGTGGAGTATCGCCCTGTCGAGTTCGTCAAGGTGCTCATTAGTTCGCATTTTTTCACCCCTAATTTTTGTCAGTATTTTGCACTACTTTTAATTTTTTCTGCGAAATCAGCAAAATTTGGGCGAAATCCCTATTAATTCCAAGCACATATAACAGTACGGTGAGAGCATGGGGTATCCCAAGAATAAAGAAGAGGTCTTGGAGCGCTATTCACGGGTTTTTTCAAGGGCTGCACGCGTTACCTATGCCCCGATAGTTGGAGTGGAGGCACGGAACGCCATTGTCAGGGACATCGAAGGGAGGGAATACATAGACTTCCTGAGCGACGCGGCAGTTCAGAACGTCGGCCACAACAACCCCAGGGTCGTTAATGCAATAAAGGAAGCGGCCAATAGGCTCATTCACTTCACGTTCATCTACGGCTTCACTGTTGAGCCCCTTCTTCTCGCCGAAAAGCTGGCAGAGATAGCGCCGATTGAGAACCCCAAGGTGGACTTGGGAATGACGGGAAGCGATGCCAACGACGGTGCGATAAAGTTCGCGAGGGCGTACACTGGGAGGAGGACTCTTCTGAGCTACCTCAGGAGTTACTACGGGGCAACCTACGGGGCCATGAGCATAACCGGCCTCGACTTCGAGGTTCGTTCCAAGGTCGGAGAGCTGAGCGACGTTCACTACATTCCGTACCCCAACTGCTACCGCTGTCCCTTCGGGAAGGAGCCAAAGACCTGCAAAATGGAGTGCGTCTCCTACATCAAGGAGAAGTTCGAGGGAGAGGTCTACGCGGACGGTGTCGCCGCGCTGTTTGCGGAGCCAATACAGGGTGACGCCGGAATGGTCGTTCCGCCGGAGGGTTACTTCAAGAAGGTGAAGAAAATCCTCGATGAACACGGCATCCTTCTGGTCGTCGATGAGATTCAGAGCGGGATGGGGAGGACGGGCAAATGGTTCGCGATAGAGCACTTTGGAGTGAAGCCAGACATGATGACACTCGCGAAGCCTCTGGGCGGCGGACTTCCGATAAGCGCGATAGTAGGGCGTTCGGAGGTTATGGAATCCCTCCCTCCGCTTGGCCACACATTCACCCTCAGCGGCAACCCCCTCACGAGCAGGGCAGCGCTGGCCGTCATCGAGGAGATAGAAGAGAAAGACCTTCTTAGAAGGGCGGAGAAGCTCGGGAAGTACACGAAAAAGCGGCTGGAGAAGATGAAAGAAGAACACGAACTTATCGGCGATGTCCGCGGCCTCGGCCTGATGCTTGGAGTTGACCTGGTGAAGGACAGGGAGACGAAGGAGAGGGCCTACGAGGAGGCCAGAAAGGTTGTGTGGCGCGCCTATGAGCTCGGCCTTGTGCTCGCGTTCCTTCAGGGCAACGTCCTTAGGATTCAGCCACCCCTCACGATAGAGGAGGAGCTCCTTGAAGAGGGCCTTAACAGGCTGGAGAGAGCCATAACCGATGTGGAAGAGGGCAGGGTTCCGGAGGACGTTCTGGCGAAGGTTCAGGGCTGGTGATTAACATTTTTCTGTCTATTTCTCCCACTCCCGAAAACTTTTTAAACAAACTTCCACACAGCTGGAGCGGGCTTTAATGGAAACCTTCGAGACGATGAAAGAACTTGTCCTCAAGGTCGGGATTGAGGATAAAGTCGAACCTTCAAAGGCTTTGGTTTTTGGCCTTCAGCACGTTCTCGCGATGTTCGGTGCCACCATCACTGTTCCCCTTGTCGTTGGGAGCACAGTAGGTCTCAGCGGTTCTGAGATTGCCCTAATGATACAGGCAGTCCTTCTCGCGATGGGCATTGCCACACTGCTCCAGACGACGATAGGCTCCCGCTACCCCATAGTGCAGGGCTCAAGCTTTGCTTTCATTCCGGGGCTGATAGCAATCGGCTCGAGCCTTGGAATGACAGCGGTACAGGGGGCGCTCATCATTGGAGGACTCATTGAAGCGGCGATAGGCTGGCTGGGGATTATCGGGAAGGTCAGGAGGCTCTTCACCCCGCTGGTCACGGGGGTTACTATAACCCTCATCGGCTTCAGCCTCGCGGACGTTGCCCTCAAGAACTTCTTCAACTTCTACGCAGACCCTGCGGGGGAGACGGTTGCCCGCGCAACCCTGGTGGCGCTCATAACTTTCCTCACGACCGTCTTCGTCGCACTGAAGGGCAGGGGAAGCCTGAAGGCCATGCCAGTTGTTGTAGGTGCCACTGTGGGCTACCTCGTGAGCGTTCCCCTTGGCCTCGTGGACTTCGGGCTTGTTGAGAGCCTGCCGGCGGTGAGCGTTCCCAAACCGCTCCCGTGGGGCCAGCCTGTCTTTGACACAACGGCGATAGTCCTCCTCCTGTTCGCATTCATGGTGAGCATAATCGAGAGCGTCGGGGACTACCACGCGATAGCTGCCGTGACCGGATCGGAAATAAGTGGGGAGAGGATAGCGAGGGGCATCGGCAGTGAAGGGCTGGCCTGCTCGATAGCCGGTCTCCTTGGTGCATGCGGAACGACGAGCTACTCCGAGAACATAGGCGTCGTGGCACTCACCAAGGTGGCCAGCAGGCACGTCGTCCAGGTGGGGGCACTCATCTTGATATTCCTCTCCCTGCTCCCGAAGTTCGCGGGAGTGCTCGCCTCGATGCCTGCACCTGTCTTGGGAGGACTTACCCTTGCCCTGTACGGTATGATAAGCGTCACTGGCCTGAGGCTGATAAAGGAGAAGGTTGAGTTCAACGACAGGAACACGCTGATACTCGCCGCAGCCCTCATAGCGGGTCTCGGCGCACCCCAGCTCCCGGCGGAGTTTTTGGAGCAATTCCCCAAGCTTGTGGCCAGCATCCTTGAGTCAGGGATGGCCGTCGGGGCACTCACGGCAATAATCCTCGACAGGCTCCTCTGAGCTTTTCTTTTATACCACGCAATCCAATCAACAAAAAAAGAAGGGGTCACCAGACTGCAAATTCCTCGGTTGGGGTTTGCCCCGTCTCTTCCCCAATCTCCCCCGGCATGTTGTTGAAGGCTATTATGACGAAGACGCGCGCGACTAGGAGTAGCAGTAATCCAATAAAGACTATGGCAGTCAGTGCACCCCACCACGTCCACGTGGCGGCGTCCCTGAACTCCTTGGTGCCTGTTATTTCGTACATCGCAAGCCATGCCCTCTTCTCAAAGTACGCAGCGCCTATTATCAGGGCCACGAACAGTACAAAAAACAGGATTACCAGACCCATCCCTGCCGACTCGCTGGGATGCCACTCGTCTGGAACGAGGGCAAACGTTCCAACTAGTAAGGCAACAAAGATTATCAGGCCACCTACGGCAAAGATTACGCCGTAGAGGTAGTTTTTGAAGGGCCTTTCGTCGTTAACGGCATCGCTTATGCCCTTGAGCGCCAGCAGCATCAAAATGAAGCCGACCAGCGACAGCACGCTACCAACGTACGGTATAAAACCCCCAACGAGGCCGAGGATTGCACCCCACATGCCCATGTTCTTTTCGCTGCTAACGTTAACCGCCGCCATCAAAACCACCGTAGAGAAATCAACTCACAGCTTAAAAACCTTACCTAAAATGTGAGAAAAGTCAGACAATGGGGTTGAATTTCTCCCCTCCCCTTTCCTCAAGCTCCTCCGGAAGGTTCGCAAAGGCTATGATCTGGTATATTGAGGCAATTAGCAACAGCAGCAGGCCCACGAGTATTATTGCGGTCAGAGCACCCCACCAGAGCCACTTTGCAGTTTCATGAAACTCCTTGACCCCCGTCAGTTCGTACATAGCTTCCCATGCCTGCTTCTCAAAGTATACCCCCAGTATAAGAACCGCAATGAACAGGATAAACCCGAATATCAGCACTCCGACCCCAAAAGTACTCCAAGGATGCTCAAACGGGCTCATGCCCACCATGTTTGCATTGGATATGGAAACCGCACCCACCACAATGAATATCACAGCTACTATCACGCCCACAAACGCCACCAGGAAAGAGTACAGGTAGTACCTGAAGGGCCTGTCATCGCCCAATTTGTTGCCTATCCCGTTCAGAGCAACCAAAACCAGAACCCAGCCCACCAGGGACAATGTTCCCATGAAAACTCCCACGTGGGGTATGACACCCACGAAACCTCCGACAAGGGTGAGAACCGAGCCTATAAGTCCCAGGGTTCTCTCACTCCTAACGTCCACTCCCACGTGCACCACCCCAGAAAGTGGGGTGGACTTAATACTTTAAAAGATTGCGATTGCACGAGGGAAAAGTGAAAAAGAATAGAACATCACTCACCGGAGGGCTTTTCCGCGGCCTTCTCGGGCTCTGCCCTGGGCTCTTCCTTCTTTTCGGCCGGCTTGGACACCTCTTTCTTCTCTTGAGCTGTGGCGGGCTTGGCCGAAGCTGGCTTCTTGGGCGGCCGCAGACCGTAGCCGAGTATCTTGAACTCTATCTTGTCCCCGTCGCGGAGGTGGTAGACGTAGGTTCCGTCGGCCTTCTTCTCGATCTTGACGACCGGGAAGCGGTAGTCGCCGAACTTCTCATTCATCTCTCTGACCTTGTCCGGGTGAATAGGCACCCAGTTGAACAGCTCAAGGTCTTCCTCCAGGCCTCCTGTAGTCAGGTAGAAGTTCTCTGTGAACCCGAGTGCTCCGGTGGGGCAGACGTCGACACAGAACTGGCAGAAGGTACATCTGCCGTAGTCCACCTTCGGGTGGGGCCTCTTCTCCATCTTGCCGTCCACTTCGAGCCAGGTCATCTCTATTGCCCTTGCCGGGCATATCTGGCCGCAGAAGTTACAGCCAATGCACTTCTTCCAGTCGAGGGTGTGGAATCCCCTGTACTTCGGAGCGGGCTCTATCTTCTCGAAGGGTATCTTTATTGTCACGGGCTTCTTGAAGAGGTACTTGATGCCCATCCAGGGCTTGACGAATGACTTCTTCAGCTTGACCTTCTCCTCGCCGACGATCCTAACCTTTGGCTTCTCAACGCTCTCCATCTTCATCACCTGTCTATGTCCGGCGGGCAGTTGTCAAGGGTCTTCAGGATGACCGGAACGTCCGCAAGGCGGGCTCCCTTGAGCAGTTCCTCGAGCACCGTGACACCGTGGCTCTGGCTCGGACCCCTGATGTGTACCCTGTATGGCTTGTGGGTTCCGTCGCTGACGACGTAGGCTCCAAAGTCGCCCTTGGTGCTCTCGACGTGGGCGTAGGCGTCTCCTGCCGGAACCTTGAACCTCGGCAGGTTCTTGAGCTTGGGGTCCTTGACCATGTAGGGCCCGCTCGGCGGCCCCATGTCGAGGAGCTGTTCGAGGATGTAGAGGTCCTGCTCCATCTCGTACCTTCTAACTAGAACCCTCGCCAGGCTGTCGCCCTCCTTGAGAACGGGCACCTCGAAGTCGAGCTCCGGGTAGAGGTAATACGGGTCGTCCTTCCTGACGTCGTAGGGAACGCCAACCGCCCTGAGGTTCGGGCCTGTGACGGCGTGCTTGAGGGCGAACTTCTTGTCCATGACGCCTACTCCTTCAGTCCTCTCGAACATTATGTAGTTGTCGAAGAGTATATCGTCGAAGTCCCTCATCTTGCCCTTGAGGTACTCGACGGTGTCGCGGAGCTGTCTCAGCCAGCGGTCGCCCGGTATGTCCCTCCTGACTCCTCCGGGCACGGTGTAGATGTGGTAAACCCTACCACCGGTGAGCTCTTCGAAGAGGCGCATGAACCTCTCACGATAAGCTGCAGCCCACTGGCCCGCTGTGTAAAGACCTATCTCGTTTCCAAAGCCCATAATCCAGAACATCCATGCGCTGAGCCTCGCCATCTCCAGGACGACGTTCCTTATCCATATCGCCCTCTCTGGGACTTCCCAGCCGACTATCTCGTCAACGGCCATCGAGTATATGTTCTCGGGCACGTCACTCTCAGGAACACATATACGGAGGAGCAAGGCGATGTTCGTGAAGTAGGGCCTCTGCTCTGCTAACTTCTCGAAACCGCGGTGGAGGAACCCTGGGTTGACTATGGCCTTCTCCACCCTGTTGCCGTCCATCTTGAGGATTATGCTGAAGTTCTCGGTTGCCATGTGCTGCGGGCCGAAGAACAGCTCGTAGGTGTCCTTGTCTATGGGGTGAAGGTACATATCGTGGGCCTTTGCCTCCTCCCTAAGCTCCCTCGGGACTTCCAAATTCGCCATGATCATCACCTCATATCACGTAATTCGTCTTGCTCTCATCGTACCTGTCGAAATCCTCGCCGTAGATCGTCTTGACATAGCCTATCATGTTGAAGTCCTTCCTGAGCGGGTGCTTCTCGTACTCCCTCGGCTCCAGGATGAACGGGCCGAGTCTCGGGTTGCCCTCGAACACTATGCCGAAAAACTCGTGGGCTTCCCTCTCGTAGGTTTCAGCTACCGGCCAGATGTCCATGACCGTCGGCATCTTTGCGTTCTCCCTCGGGATCCTTGTCTTCACAAAGGCATGGACGCTCTCACTGACGCTCCAGAGCTGATAGACGAGCTCAAACTCGCCCTCCTTGAGCCAGTCGACGACGCTTATCTGGATGAGCATCTCGAACTTTTCACTCGCGAGTTCAAGGAACTCCTTTATCCTGTCGGCGGGGACTTTGAACTCGACGCGCCTCTCTCTCCTCACGCTTCCCTCCGCGTAGGGCGCTTTTTTCAGTATCTCTGCTACGAGCTTCTCCTCCTTAGTGTCGGGGAGCTTTGGAGCCTCCACTTCCGGAACCTCCTGGACTTTTTCCTCGACCTTGGGCTTCTCGTTCATATCCATGCCAGCCACCTCCTGGCGTCCTTCTCGCGCCATCCTTCTCCAAACAGTTCATCCTGATTCTTCCTGTAATACTCATAGTTCTCCTTATACCTCTTCCAGCCGTCTGCGGTTCCGTCCTCTATTTTCCTCATTATCTCCATAATTCCATCCATGACCGCCTCGGGTCTCGGCATGCAGCCTGCTATGGCCACGTCAATCGGGATGTACTTGTCGAGCTGCTTCACCACGTTGTAGGAGTCCCAGTAGACCCCACCGTTTATGGGACATGAGCCGTGCATCAGCACGTACTTGGGGTCCTGCATCATCTCGTAGGTTATGATTATCCTCTTGAGGGTCTTTGGGGTGACGTAGCCGGTTATGAGGAACAGGTCACCCATCCTAGGGGCCGGGTTGGGCATTATCCCGAAGCGCTCGAAGTCGTAGCGAGCAGTTGCCAGCGGTGGCATCTCGATACCGCCGCATCCGGTACAGAAGGCCACTATCCAGAGGCTCTTCTTCCGGGCCCACCTGAACAGGGGCTCGAAGAGCTTGAACTCCTGGAGTTCGTAGCTTATGAAATCATCATTCTTTCTCTCGCTCATCCACATCACCTCACACCGTCAGGAGCACGGCTATTATTCCCAGTATTGTCGGCCACTTCCAGAAGAACTTGGCCGCCTGGTCTATGGTGAACCTCGGGTAGATGCTGGCCACGAATATCGCTATGAAGAGCACCGCTATCTGCTTGACCAGCAGTTCGAGCAGGTTGCTGGCCCCTCCGAGGAAGAGCACCGCAAAGAATGCCGTCTCGGCGAAGAGCTGAACCGCGTGCTGGGTGAAGAGCAGTGCCGCGTGCTTGCCGCCGTACTCGACCATCGGACCCATGGAGATTTCCGCGGGAGCCGAGACTATGTCGAACGGCTCAAGGCCGAGCATCGCCTGGAAGACTATGTCAAAGACTATCATCGCAAGGAAGAGTGCTGGGACGGTTATGCTCCATCCCTGGGCCTGCTGGAGGGCCACTATCTCGCCCAGCTTGAAGGTGCCCCAGTGCTGAACGAGGGCTATTAAGGCGAG